>NZ_BSPX01000021.1:0-61552 GCF_030161255.1 Zoogloea oryzae | reverse complement strand
GCTCGCATCGAACGCCCGGCGTTTCTGTTTCATCAAGTTCTCCTCTACGGGTGGATGATCCACCTATCGAGGTGTCCGAGGAAATTAGACCACTACAATCACCGGTTGAACGGGCCAACACTTGCCGGGCCGAAATCCGAACGACAGGTGCGTGCCTTACGGCACCGCCAACCACCAACCCCACCCTGTAGGTCGGACTTCAGTCCGACATCACAGATTGATCGGGCGGAGGTGTCGGACCGAAAAGTCCGACCCACAGCCCCGCCGACCGCAAGACCGCCCTCTGCGCATGCCTATGTCTTTAGACATATATACGCATCGCATTAATAAAAATAAAATCCCCCCCCGCACCCGGCACGGGTGCAACCCTCCGATCAACGCAGGATTCCACCCCATGAGCCAGAACCTCATCTCCCTCGATCTCTCCGCCAGCGACGTGACCGCCATGGACGCGGCCCTCGCCACCCTCGAAAAGCTCTTCGCCAGCTTTGTCGAGCTCACCCCGGAACAGCGCCAGAAGCTGCCCAAGATGGGGGATCGCTCCGAGGCATTCTGCCGCCAGACCCTGATGGTGCTCGAGCAGAACCAGCAGTTGATCCCGCCCACCTTCGATCTCGCCGAATCCCAGAGCGACATGGTCGCCTTCGACACCCTGCGCCCGCGCATCCAGCGCCTGCGCGCCCTGCTCTCCAAGGGCGAGGACACTCAGCTGGCCCTCGGCAGCGACCTGATGCGCGCGTCCTACGACGGTTACGCCCTGGCCAAGGTGTTCGGCCAGGGCGCCGCCCTCGACACCCTCAAGGAAGCGATGTCGGTGCGCTTCTCCCGCCGCCCCGGCAAGGATGAAAGCCCCGCGGCCTGAGCCCGCAGGCTGGCGCGACCTGCCGCCAGCCACCCCCGATTGACCCGGGGGCGGCCTCCTCCGAGTCGCCCCCTTTCACCGCACGCTGCCCGAATGGCGTGCGGTGTTTTTTTGTCCTCCCGTCCGGCCCGGAGCTTCGCCCCCGAGGCCCGAAGCCCTTCCCGCAACGCCCGCCCCCTTGCCCCCACGGTCATCTGCTTTGCGCCTCCGCTGAAAAGCCTTGCCCGCGCAGCAGTGAGCTGCGGCCGCAAGGCTCCGGACTTCGGACCGCGAGGCTTCTTGCTTCGCGGTCAAGGCAGAAAACCTTGCGCCCCGAGCGGAAAGCCCGCCCGCCGGGCCAAAAAGCCTCGAACGCAAGGTGAATGGCAACGGAGGGCAAGGCCCGGAGCCTCGCGGGGGGAGGACGGGGCTTTGCGGGGGAAGTAGCCCGCGCGAGTTGATCAGGCAGGGGTTGTCGGACTGAAGTCCGACCTACAGGTGCGAGCCTTACGGCACGACCACGGCCAGCCGGCGTTCGAGGGTGATGCCTTCGGGCGTGACCGTCGCGCCCAGGGCGATGACCTCGACGCCGGCGGCGAGGGCTTCGCGCAGGGCCTGGCCGTAGGCGGGGTCGATGTGGTCGGCGGGGCGGACTTCGGTGACGTCGCCGCGCTGCACGCAGAAGACCAGCACCGCCCGGCTACCGGCGGCGACCATCGCGGACATCTCGCGCAGGTGCTTGGCGCCGCGGGTGGTGACGGCATCCGGGAAGTAGCCCACGCCGCCCTCGACGGCAGCAGTGACGTTCTTGACCTCCACGTAACAATCGGCCCGGCCGGGGGCCTGCAGCAGCAGGTCGATGCGGCTGCCTTCGCCGTACTTCTGCTCGGGGCGGATGGTGGGGTAGCCGGTGAGTTCGGGCACCGTGCCGGCCTCGATGGCCTCGCGCACCAGGCCGTTGCTGCGCCCGGTATGCACGCCGACGATCACGCCCGGGGCGGTCTCGACGAGTTCCCACGTCCAGGCGAGCTTGCGCGCCGGGTTGTCGGCCGGCGACAGCCACACGCGCATCCCGGCGTCCTTGCAGCCCTGCATCGAGCCGGTGTTGGGGCAGTGGGCGGTGACGAGACCATCGGCCGTCTCCACATCGGCGAGGAAACGCTGGTAACGCCGGACGAGCCGGCCTTCGAGCAGGGGGGGCAGGAGCATGTGAGGAGTAATGAGTAAGGAGTGAGGAGACCTTGTTTTACGCGGGTGCGCTGGCGATCGGGAGCGCACAGGGTATCAGCCTGGACTCCTCACTCCTCACCCCTTACTCCTCACGCCCCTAACATCCACAGCAGCGCGCTCACCGTGAAGAACGACACCGTGGTGGCGGCGACCAGCGCCGCCGCGCTGACGCCTTCCTGGCCGAACTTCTGGCTGAGCAGCGGGTAGATCGACAGCATCGGCATGCCGGCGTTGAGGATGGCGGCGGTGGCGAGCTGGGGTTTGTCGCCCGGCGAGAGGGTGAGCAGCGCGAACAGGCACAGGGGGTGGATCAGCAGCTTGCCGGCGACGATCAGCGAGATGTCGCCGAGCATGCCGCGCACGTTGAGCCCGGCCAGGGTGCCGCCGATGCAGAACAGCGCCACCGGGGCGGAGGCCGTGGAGAGCATGTCCACCGCCTTGGCCACGGGCACCGGCAGGGGCACGCCGACGAGTGTCCACAGCACGCCGGCGCCCATCGCCAGGATGAAGGGGTTGCGGGTGAGGCGGCGCAGGATCTCCTTGAGCACCGCCGTCCAGCGCCGCTTGCCACTGCCGGCCACCTCGGCCACGGTGAGGAGCAGCGGCATCATCACCAGCCCCTCGACCAGCGCATACACCGCCAGCGCGCTGCCGGCCAGCGGGCCCATCACCTGCTGGGCGATGGGGTAGCCGATGAAGGCGCTGTTGGACATGGACGCCCCGAGGGCCTGCACCGCGCCGGTCTGCAGGTTGCGCCCGCGCACCAGGCAGGCCACGGCCAGGGCGATGCCCGCCGCCAGCAGCGAGCCAAGGGTGTAGATGAGGAGCAGGTGGCCATCGACGAGATCGCCCAGCGCGCGGGCCGACATGGCCTTGAAGAGCAGCGCCGGCAGAGCCACGTTGATGACGAAGACGCCCAGCGGGCGCATCTCGGCGCGGGTGAGGAGGCCGAAGCGCACGGCCGCGAAGCCCACGCCGATGATGAGGAAGATCGGGCCGGTGATGCCCAGGATGGTCAGCAAGGTGGTCTCGACGGAGGGAGCGCAGGCCGGGATTGTAGGTGTTCGCCCCCGCCGGATAAATCGGGCTACCGAACATCACTGTTCAGCGGCGCCCAACAGTAACGGGCCGGGCGCGGTTCAGGGCAGCGCGGCGCACATCTCGGCCAGCCAGTCGACGAACACCCGCAGCCGCGGCGAGAGGTGGCGGTTTTGCGGATACACCGCCGACAGGGGCAGCGGCGGCGGCTGGTAGGGCTGCAGCACCTCGACCATCGTGCCGGCGGCGAGCTGGCGCACCACGTGGTAACGCGGCACCTGGATGAGCCCGAAGCCGGCATCGCAGGCGGCCACGTAGGCGTCGCCGTTATTGACCGCCAGCCGCGAGCGCAGGCTGCGGCTCTCGAGCCGGCCGTCGATCAGGAACTCGAAGGGCACCGATTTGCCGGTGGAAGCCGACAGGTAATCCACCGCCTCGAAGCGCTCGAGATCGGCCGGGCGGGCCGGCTGGCCGTGGCGGGCGATGTAGGCGGCGCTGGCGCAGCACACCTGGGGCAGCGCGGTGAGGCGCCGGGCCACCAGCGACGAGTCGCGCAGCTCGCCGATGCGCAGCACGCAATCGACGCCTTCGCCGATCAGGTCGATCTGGCGGTCGGTGAGGGAGAGCTCCACCGACACCTCGGGGTAGCGGGCGCAGAAATCGGGCAGCGCGGGGATCAGCACCAGCCGCCCGAAGGAGGTGGAGGCATCCACCCGGAGCCGCCCCTGGGGATGCAGGGCGGCCTGGGAGAAGGCGGCTTCCACGTCCTCCACGTCGGCCAGGATGGCGAGGCAGCGGGCGTAGTAGGCGTCGCCGTCGAGCGTGGTGCGCACCTGGCGGGTGGTGCGCTGGAGCAGGCGCACGCCCAGGTGGGCCTCGAGCTGCTTGATGATCTGGGTGGCCGAGGCGCGGGGCAGGTCGAGCTTTTCGGCGGCGCGGCTGAAGCTGCCCAGCTCGACGATGCGGGTGAACAGCTGCATGGCCTGGAAGCGGTCCATCGGGGCTCCGATTGTTTGCGAAACAAAAACAGTGTTGCTGTTTACGGCGCATTTATCAATGCCGGCTGGCCGCCCATAATCCAGCCGACATCCTGCAAGACAAGGCCATACACCATGGAATACGTGCGTTTCGGCTCGACCGGCCTGAAGGTCTCCCGCCTGTGCCTGGGCTGCATGACCTACGGCACGCCCGACTGGCGCCCGTGGGTGCTCGACGAGGCCGCCAGCCGGCCCTTCATCCGCCAGGCGCTCGACCTGGGCATCAACTTCTTCGACACCGCCGACATGTATTCGCGGGGCGAGAGCGAGGTGATCCTCGGCCGGGCGATCCGCGAATACGCCCACCGCGACGACGTGGTGCTGGCGACCAAGGTGTTCTACCCCATGAGCGACAAGCCCAACGACCGCGGCCTGTCGCGCAAGCACATCCTGGCGAGCATCGACGCCTCGCTGGGGCGCCTGGGCACCGATTACCTGGATCTGTACATCATCCACCGCTTCGACCCGCACACGCCCATCGCCGAGACGCTGGAGGCGCTGGACACCGTGGTGCGCTCGGGCCGCGCCCGCTACATCGGCGCCTCGTCGATGTTCGCGTGGCAGTTCATGCAGCTGCTGGCCCACCAGCGGGCCCACGGCCTGGCGCGCTTCGTGTCGATGCAGAACCACTACAACCTGGCCTACCGCGAGGAAGAGCGCGAGATGCTGCCCCTGTGCCGCGACCAGGGCATCGCCGTCACCCCGTGGTCGCCCCTGGCCCGCGGGCTGCTGGCTGGCGCCCGCGGCAGCGGCACCAGGCGCGACGAGACCGACAACCTGGCCCACGGCTGGTACAACCAGCAGGCGATGGAAGACGCCATCGTGGGCGCCGTGCAGCAGGTGGCCGAGGCCCGCGGCGTGCCGGCGGCGCAGGTGGCGATCGCCTGGGCCGCCAGCCGGCCGGGCATCACCGCCCCGCTGATCGGCGCCTCCAAGGCCCATCACCTGCCGGACGCCGTCGCCGGCATCGGGCTTTCGCTCACCCCGGATGAAGTCGCGCAACTCGAAGCGCCCTACCGTCCCCGCCCCGTTGCAGGCCACGAATGAACAGCGCTGCCACTTCTGCCGCACCGGGCGGGCTCGTCCGCGACCTGTCGATCCCGGCGGTGGCCGCCGGCTTCCTGGCGGTGCTGATTTCCTATTCGGGCCCGCTCATCATCTTCTTCCAGGCGGCCCAGTCGGCCGGCGTGGCGCCGGAGATGATCTCGTCGTGGGTGTGGGGCATCTCCATCGGCGCGGCGATCTCCGGGATCTTTCTGTCGTGGGTGCTAAAGGTGCCGGTGGTCACGGCCTGGTCGGCGCCGGGCACTGCCCTGCTGGTCACGCTGTTTCCGGGGCTGTCGCTGGGCGAGGCGGTGGGCGCTTACCTCACCACCGCCGCGGTGCTGTTCGTGATCGGCATCACCGGCACCTTCGACCGCCTGCTGCGCCACGTGCCCAAGGGCGTGGCCGCCGGGATGATGGCCGGCATCCTGTTCCAGTTTGGCGCCAACGCCTTCAAGGCGGCGGGCTCGATGCCGCTGCTTACCTTCGGGATGGTGGCGGCCTATCTGCTGCTCAAGCGCTTCGTGCCGCGCTACTGCATGGTGCTGGTGCTGCTGGTGGGCATCGGGCTGGCGGTGGGCATCGGCGGGGCGGATCTGTCGGGCGTGAAGCTGTCGCTCGCCACGCCCCAGTTCATCGCGCCGGAATTCACCTGGAGCGCCATCCTCAGCTTTGCGCTGCCGCTGATCCTGGTGAGCCTGACCGGCCAGTTCCTGCCGGGGATGGCGATTTTGCATGGTTCGGGCTACCCGACGCCGGCCCGGCCGATCCTCGCCGCCACCAGCATCGCCTCGGTGATCGTGGCCTTCTTCGGCGGCATCACCATCGTGATCGCGGCGATCACCGCCGCCCTGTGCACCGGCAAGGACGCCCACGAAGACCCGTCGAAGCGCTACGTGGCGGGCATCGCCAACGGAGTGTTCTACCTGATCGGCGGCTGCTTCGGCGCCACCATCGTGTCGCTGTTCACCCTGCTGCCGAAGGAGTTCGTGGCGGTGCTGGCCGGCCTCGCGCTGATCGGCGCGATCACCGCCAACCTGATGGGCGCCATCACCCAGGAAGACCACCGGGAAGCCTCGGTCATCACGTTTCTCGCCACCGCCTCGGGCATGAGTTTCCTGGGGCTGGGCTCGGCCTTCTGGGGCGTGGTGATCGGCATCGCGGCGTACTTTGTGCTGCATCGGGTGAAGCCGGCCGCCGCGCCCGCGGCGACCCCGAAATAGTTGATCGGAGACACGCCGCCAGCGCTCACTTTTTGCCCGCCCACGCCGTAGATGAGGGACTGGCTTCCCGGGAGAGGGAAGTCACCCTTCAAGGAATCAGGATGGACGAAGCAAGCCGCATCCGCCGGGCCCAGACCCGGGTGGAAGATGCCCGCGAGGCGGTGCGCGCGTTTCACGCGGGCGTGGCCCAGGACGACATGGCGCTGGTGGTGTTCTTCTGCGCCAGCAGCTACGACCTGGACGCGATTGCCGACGAGATGCGCCGCTGCTTTGCCGGCGTGCAGGTGGTCGGCTGCACGTCGGCGGGCGAGATCGGCCCCGGCGGCTATCTCGAGCACAGCCTCGCCGGGGCGAGCTTCGGTGCCGGCGATTTCACCGCCGCATCGGGCTGCATCACCGGGCTGCAGGATTTCGACGCCGCCGCCGGCCAGGCGCTCGCCCGCCATCTGCAGGGCCAGCTCGACGCGGCCACCGGCAGCAAGTCGGCGGCAAACCGCTTCGCGCTGCTGCTGATCGACGGGCTGTCGGTCCGCGAGGAGGCGGTCACCCGCGCCATCCAGAGCGCCCTGGGCGTGACGCCGCTGGTGGGCGGCTCGGCGGCCGACGGCTCGGATCTGGGCAGGACGCTGGTCTATGCCGACGGACAGTTCCACAACGACGCCGCGGTGCTCACCCTGGTGGCCACGTCGCTGCCCTTCCGGCTGTTCGACACCCATCACTTCGAACCCACCGACGAGCGCCTGGTGGTCACCTCGGCCGATCCGGCCCGGCGCGTCGTGCGCGAGATCAACGGGCTCCCGGCGGCCCAGGAATTTGCCCGCATCCTCGGCGTTGCGCAGGCCTCGCTCACCCCCGAACATTTCGCCGGCTCGCCGGTGATGGTCATCATCGGCGGCGCCAGCTACATCCGCTCCATCCGGAAGGCCAACCCCGACGGCAGCCTGACCTTCTTCTGCGCCATCGAGAACGGCCTGATCCTGCGGGTCGGGCGCAGCCTCGACCTCAACGCCAACCTGCAGGGCGCCCTGGCGCGGGTGCGCGGCGAGATCGGCCCGCCGCAGCTCGTGCTCGGCTGCGACTGCGTGCTGCGCCGGGTGGAGATCCTGCAAAGCGCCGACCGGGACGCGATCACCGCGGCGCTGCAGGGCAGCAACATCATCGGCTTCAACACCTACGGCGAGCAGTTCCGCGGCGTGCATCTCAACCAGACCCTGGCGGCGATCGCCATCGGCGCCGCGGGCCCGGAGGTGAAACATGACTGACCGCGACCAGACCGCCGAAATCGCCGCCCTGAAGGCCGAGAACGTCCGCCTCCAGAAGATCATCGACGCGCTGATGGAGAACGCCGAGCGCAGCAGCGGCCTCCAGCATTCCGATTTCAGCCTGTTCCAGACCGCGATCCTGCTCGAAGACCAGGTCAACCTGCGCACCGCCGAGCTGCAGGCCGCCCTGCGCGACAACGAGCGCATGACCCACGCCCTGCGGGCCTCGGAAGAGCGCTTCCGCAGCCTCGCCAACCAGTCGATGATCGGCATCGTCACCGTCGAGGACGGCCGCATCACCTACACCAACGAGCGCTTCGATGCGGTGTTCGGCTACGCCGCCGGCGAGCTGGCCGGCCGCTCGCCCGCGGCGCTCGTCATCGCCGAGGACCGGGCCCAGGTGGCCGAAGCCATGGCGCGCCAGTTGAACAGCGACAGCGCCGGCGTTGGCCAGCTCGCCCGTGGCCTGCGCAAGGACGGCAGCGTGATCTACATCGAGGTGCTCGGCAGCGTGATGACCACCGGCTCGCACCGCTCGCTGATCGGCCTCGTCCAGGACGTGAGCGACCGGGTCCGCGACAGCCGGCAGATCAAGCAGCTGATGCGCGAGCAGCAGGCCATCCTGAACAGCAACATCGTCGGCTTCGTGAAGCTCAAGGCGCGCCGCTTCGTGTGGGCCAACGAAGCCTTCCGGCGGATGCTCGGCTACACCGAGGCCGAACTCCTCGGGCGCTCGACCCGCCTCATCTACCCCGACCAGAAGGCCTACGAAAACCTCGCCCAGGAAGCCTACGGCACCATGCGGGCCGGCCAGACCTTCCGCACAGAGGTGCAGCTGATGCGCAAGGACGGCAGCGTCGGCTGGTACCGGCTGGACGGCGAGCTGCTCTACCCGGGCAGCGACGAATCCATCTGGGCCTTCTTCGACGTGACCGAGCGCAAGGCCATGCTCGACGAGCTGGAAGGCCACCGCCATCACCTGGAGGCGCTGGTGTTCAACCGCACCACCGAGCTGGCCGCCGCCCGGGACGCCGCCGAGGCCGCCAGCCGCGCCAAGAGCATGTTCCTGGCCAACATGAGCCACGAACTGCGCACGCCCCTCAACGGCATCATGGGCATGACCAACCTGGCCCTGCGCCGCACCACCGACCCGACCCTCGCCAACCAGCTCGGCAAGAACCTCCAGTCGGCCCGGCATCTGCTGGGGATCATCGATGACGTGCTGGACATCGCCCGCATCGAAGCCGACACCCTCACCCTCGAAGAAGCGCCGTTCTCGCTGCGTGGCGTGCTCGGCGAAACCCTCGGCGGCTTCGAGGCCGAAGCCCGCCGCAAGGGGCTGGCGCTGGAACACCAGCTGCCGCGGGGCCTGCCCGACGCGCTGCTGGGCGACGCCCGGCGCCTCGGCCAGATCCTGCGCAACCTGGTGGATAACGCGATCAAGTTCTCCGAGCGCGGCACCGTCAGCGTGAAGGCCGGGCTCGCCGATGAAGACGGCTTCAGCCTGCTGCTGCGCATCGAGGTGAGCGACCAGGGCATCGGCGTGGAACCCGAGCAGCAGGCCCGCCTGTTCCAGCCCTTCGTGCAGGCCGACGGCTCGATCACCCGCAAGTTCGGCGGCACCGGACTCGGGCTCATCATGGTCAAGCGCCTCGCCCGGCTGATGGGCGGCGACGCCGGCATGCACAGCGAGCCCGGCAACGGCAGCACCTTCTGGCTGACCGCCAGGCTCAAGCGCACCGACCGCACCGACGAGCCGCTCGCCCCGGCCGCCATCCCCGACGACGACGATGGCGACCCGCTGGCCCTGCTTCAGCAGCACTTCGGTGGTCTGCACGTGCTGGTGGTCGATCAGGATTCGGTCAACCGGGATTTCGCGTGCTTCGCCCTCGAGGATGCAGGCATGAGCCACGACCTGGCCAGCAACGCCGACGAGGCCCTGACGCTGGCCCGCGCCCGGCCCTGCGGGCTGGTGCTGCTGGCGCTGGATCTCGGCACCGAGGACGGCGTGGGCATCGCCCAGGCCCTGCGTCGCCTGCCGGGCATGGCCGAGGTACCGATCCTGGCCATGAGCAGCGGCCCGGCCGCCAACGAGCAGCTCCGCTGCCACGATGCCGGCCTCGCCGGCCCGGTGGCCAAGCCGGTCACCCCCGACACCCTCGGCCGGCACATCCTGCACTGCCTGCGCCGGCGCTGACCGCCCAAATGAAAAAGGGCCACCGGAAAGGTGGCCCATTGGGCAGCGCGATGCCGGGGTGATGCGCGCGGCCCTGCGAAAGCCGCGCCCCAGCTGTCGGATGGCGCCATCCTAGCCGTGAGAACGCCGCTCGTCCTCGGCCATGTGACGCTTGGCGTAGTTATACAGATAGCCGCCCATCACGAGGATGAAGCCGATCGTGAACAAACTCAGCAGGCCGATATCGGTACTGAACAATTCTTTCCAGGCCATGGTGCTCTCCCTTTCAATCGTTGAAGTGTGGATTCGCAAAAGCTGTCCGAATCACCGTCTCTGTGGGGGAGTGCACTGCCCCTGTGGTCACTGACTGCCAGGTGCCTCTCCGTATTGCGCAGCCCGATGCGCAGAAGAGGATGCCCGGGACCGGGGCTTATTTTTCGGGGGGCCGGGCAGCCCCCCGTTTGAATCAACTGCTTAACGAGGCAACAGGAAGGCCGTCTTCTCGCGGACCGACACCGTCGGATCGTCCATCGCCTTCACTTCAATATAGACCGTGTTGGAACCCGGCTTGCCCGACTCGGGCGGCACGGCCACCTCGACGGTAACCGACTTGAGCCCGGCCGCATCCACCTCGAAGGGCTTGTCGGGGCTGATCCGGACGCCGTCCAGGCCGCTCACCGACAAGGCGAAGCTGCGGGATTTCTCGGTCATGTTCATCACGTGCAGGTTGTAGACGTTGGCGATCATGCCGTCGTCCACCTCGCGGCTGAGGGTCGAGCGGTCCTTGATCACGTCCACCCGCAGCGTGGAGCGCGTGGCGAGGCCGTAGGCGAAGGCGGTGCAGATCGCCACCAGCACGCCAGCGTAGATCATGATCCGCGGGCGCATCACGTGGCCGAGGATCTCCTTGCTGCCCCAGTGGCGCTTCATGGCGTTTTCGGTGGTGTAGCGGATCAGCCCCTTCGGGTAATCCATCTTTTCCATCACCTGGTCGCAGGCATCGATACAGGCGGCGCAGCCGATGCACTCGTACTGCATGCCGTTGCGGATGTCGATGCCGGTCGGGCACACCTGAACGCAGATCCCGCAATCGACGCAGTCGCCCTTGTTCAGGGTCTTGGGGTCGGCGCCCTTCTTGCGCGCACCGCGGGGTTCGCCGCGTTCCGGGTCGTAGGTGATGACCAGCGTGTCCGGGTCGAACATCACGCCCTGAAAGCGGGCGTACGGGCACATGTACTTGCACACCTGCTCGCGCATCACGCCGGCGAACAGGTAGGTGAAGCCACCGTAGAAGAAGATCCAGAAGAGCTCCCACGGGCCGAAGCTGAAGGTCATCGCCTCATGGACGAGCTCCTTGATCGGGGTGAAGTAGCCCACCAGGGTGAAGCCCGTCCAGAGGGACAGCGCGCCCCAGGCGCCAAACTTGGCCGCCTTGATGCCCAGCTTGCGGGCGCTCATGGGTGCCTGGTCGAGTTTCATGCGCTGGCTGCGGTTGCCTTCGATCTTCTCCTCGATCCACATGAAGATCTCGGTGTACACCGTTTGCGGACAGGCGTAGCCACACCACAGCCGCCCCGCCACCGCGGTGAAGAAGAAGAGTGAATACGCGCTGATGATGAGCAGGATCGCCAGGAAGAACACGTCCTGGGGCCAGAACACCCAGCCGAAGATGTAGAACTTGCGCTCGACCACATCGAGCAGCACGGCCTGCCGACCGTTCCACGGCAGCCAGCACAGGCCGTAGAAGATCAGCTGGGTGGCCCACACGAGAATCCACCGCCAAGTTGCAAAGCGGCCGGTCACCGCTCGGGGATAGACCTTCTGCCTTACCGCATACAGGGTGTCCTCCGCCTCGCTAGCGGCCTTGGCCGACGCGTCGGACTTCTTTTGAGCTAGATTTTCTGGCTGATTCATGATGGCAATGCAAAAGTGTTTGAATGTCTGACTCGAAAACGCCCTGAACCCGCCCCGGGAATCACGCACCGGGCTTTGTTCAACTTCACGACTCCAGTCGCCATACGCAACGGCACAACATCGGGTTCGCCACGGTTCGGACGGGCTGGCATCAGGGTTTGATGCACAAGCGGCGATCCCGTTCGTGGCGGATGATCAACAACCCTGAATCAACATTCGTGCCAGGCAACGGCAGTGCCGGATTTCTTTCTGGATCAGTCACTTGCTCGTGGCAGTCACGACCAGGCTCCGCCAAGCAGGGGATTATGGCAGCCTGTTGGCAGAGATGTGGCACAGCTTGGCAGTAGCGGACCGGTGACCCGTGTCGGTGCCGGCGGCGCACAAGTCTGCCAGGCCGGACACGACGACCGCCAGCTGTCCGCTGGTTTTGTCGAAGTAGGCATTACGAAGCACCGCATTCGTCGCGTCAACCGCCTTTTCGAGCAGGGCCGTCGCACGGGCTTCGAGCCGCACTCAAACCCGTACGCCGGGGGAGAAGCCACCCACGGGCGGGGCGCTGCATCGGCACAAACAAGAATGGGCCGGACCTTTCGATCCAGCCCATTGATTTGCGGCCCGCGAGGGCGCCGGATCAACCGAAGCTGTCGCCCATCAGGGTGTTGAACCAGGTGGTCATCTGGCGGAAGTTGTCGTTGCTGATGGTTGCCGACTCGATGGCCGACGCACCGACCGTGTTGCCGCCGTTGGCAGCGACCACCATCTTGCGGCTTGCGCTGTCGTACTGGTAGACCGCCGTCAGCCACGACGCGGTGTTGCCGGTGATGGGCGAGTAGCAGGCGGAGTTGGCCACCGGCATCGGATCGGGCTGCTGGCCGCCGAGCAGGCGGACGATGGCGTCGGCGCAGATCTTGGCTTCCTGGTTGGCGACGTGCCCCGCCTTGGGCATGCCGCAGCTGGCGGCGTCACCGATGATGTGGATGCCGGCGACCGCGGTCGATTCGTAGCTCAGCACGTCCACCACGCACCAGCGTCCGTCGGCGCTGTTGTTGAGGCCGGCAGCCGCGAGCCAGCCGCCGGGCGCAGAGCCCGTGGCGCGATGGGGCGGGATCGGCGCGACGACCTGCGCGTTGATCGTCTGCGGCGCGCCGACCACATCCAGATAGCGGACCTGTCGGGTGGCGGGGTCGATGCGGATGTCCGTCGCACCCGGCACGTAGGTGATCACGCCGGCGTGGGTCGAGGTGAAGGCGTGGTTGAAGGTTTCCTTCTCGGCCTGGATCGTGGTGTTCTCGTCCAGCACGATCACGCGGGATGCGCTGCCGCGGTAGGTTTTCAGGTAGTCGGCGATCAGGCACGCCCGCTCGTAGGGCCCCGGGGGGCAGCGGTAGGGCGCCTTGGGGATCGTCATCACGAAGGTGCCGTTGCTCATGCCGGCCAGCTGGGTGGCGAGCAGGGTGGTCTGGGGGCCGGCCTGCCAGGCGTGGGGCGTGGTGGTGGCGTAATCGTTCTGGGTGAGGCCGTAGGCGTCCATGAACTCGACGCCGGGCGCGAGCACCAGGCGGTCGTAGGCGAGGCTGGAGCCGTCCGACAGCGTCACCGATTTCGTCGCGGCGTTGATGGCGCTGACCCGGGCCTGCTTGACGGTCACGCCGTACTTGGCCGACAGGCTGGTGTAGGTGTAGCCCAGGGTCGAGATGTTGCGGGAGCCGCTCAGCACCAGGTTGCTCATGATGTTGGAGGTGTAGCGCGGGTTGGGCTCGACCAGCGTGACCTGCACGCCGCTGCCGCCCCACAGGCGCAGGTACTTGGCGACGGTGGCGCCGGCCATGCCACCGCCGACCACCACCACGCGGGCCTTGAGACCGGTGTTGGCGAGGGTGAAGCTGGTGTTGGCGCTGTCCTCGAAGTGGTTGTCGCTGCTGTCTTCGTCGGCGTCGGCAAGGGCGAGGCGGCCGATGCCGCCCAGCAGGCTCGTACCCAGTGCGGCACTGGCCAGCATCACCAGGCGGCGGCGGGAAGGGATGAAATCGTTGGGCATGTCGGTCTCCTGTCCTTACTGCTTGAGGTAGGCGATGATCAGATCGAGCTGGGCGCTGGTGTAGCCCTGGGCGTGGGCGGCCATGATTCCGCCGCGGGCGGGTTTGCCGAGGAACTCCTTCACCTCGCCCGCCTCTCCGCCGCGGATCTTGTCGAAGCCGCCGACGCCCCCCGTGCCGTGGCACTGGAAGCAGTTCGAGGCGAGCAGCCGGCCCTTGGTGCTGGCGGGCTGGGTGAGGGCGGTCGTGCTGCCGCTGGTACGCGTGACGGTATTGACCGCTTCCGACTGACCCGCCTTGTTGGATTTGTCGGTGAGCTTGCGGTAGGCGGCCACCTGCTTGAGCGAATCCAGGCGGCTGGCGGCCTGGGCAAGGTTGTAGTCCTGCCCGTTCTCCATCTCGTTGCGCACCTGATCCATCGCCTGCAGCGTCGCCTTGGCGCTGGTGTGGCCGCCGGGGCTGCGCAGCGCCACATCCACCGCGCTCTCTATGGCGTCGGCCAGCTCCCGGCCGGCGGCGCTCTGCTTCGCGCTCACCCTGGCGACGAGCTCGCCGACCGTGGCGGGGGCGTTCTGGGCGGCGACGACCTGGGCCAGGGCGCGGTAGATGCGCTCCTGGGCGTCGTGGGCCGATTCGCTCCCCTGCACATCCGCCGAGGCGACGAGTTGAACGGCCCGTTGCAGCGCCACCTGGCGGGTGTAGATCACCGGCTGGCTGGCGATGGCGGCGACCGGATCGCTGGCCAGATCCGCGACGCTCAGCCCGAGCACCTGGGCGACCCTGGCCCGCGCCGCATCGGCCGTCATCCCCTGCGCGACGAGCGCATCGACGAGGCTGGTGAGCGGCGAGATCAGCTGGCCGGTCGTCGCGCTGTCGGCGCGGGTCGCGAGCTTGCCGGTGAAGGCGTAGCCGGTGTCCGTGTCGATGCCGCCGGTGGCAATGACCCGCAGGCCGCTGATCGACGCGCCGACGCCAGAGGTATCGAGCACGTAGCGGCCGGCATCGTCGGTCAGGGCGCTGGGCTCACCGGCGTCGATGCTGCCGTTGCCGTTCACGTCCAGGAAGACGGTGGCCCCCTTGAGGTAACCATCAACCGCCGTCCCGGACAGGCTTGTGGACGCCGGGTTGGCAGACGTTGTGCTGCTGCCACCGCCACCGCCTCCACCGCAGGCGGCGAGGGCAAGGGCAAGGCTGCAACTCAGGATTCGCGACCGTGTGGGCCGGCGGGCAGGGAGAGCTGGGTTCATGGTGACTCCTTTCTTCCTCGTGAAATGGACGTGACCAGCCGCCAGACACCGCGCGGGGTGTCCGGTCCAGTCATGCCCGGATGGGCTGTGGAAATGTCAGGGGGGCGCCGCTGCGCCGCGCACCGGGCGCAGCGGCGTGGGGGATGAGGCGCTAGTCCTCGAAGTGGATCTTCCGGGCGATCACCGCGCCGCTTGCCGCGTCGAAGTAGCCCTTGAGTTCGATCTTCCGGCCAGTGGCCAGATTGGCTGCGGTGCCGCCCTCGTAGACCACGCCGGCGCGACTGGCGTCGATCAGTTGGCCTCGCAACCGGAAGCGCAAGGTTGGCGGATCAAAGTCGGTGATGAGCGCGGTGATCTCGAAGGCCTCGTCGCTCGTCGCGTCCTCGTCGCTCACCTCCACCTCCTTGGCGACGAGCACCCCGCCGCTGGCGCGGCCTTCTACCTCGACGCGCCGACCGACGGCAGGCGTGCCGCTGATCGAGGCGCTGGCGGCATCCACGGTCACGCCATCCACCACGAAGCGCGTCGCCGAGAGCATCGTCCCGATGTCTCCCTCGATCTTGGCCTCGCCATCGGCAAGCGACGCCCGGGGCGCACTGCCCAGGGATTCAACCCGCCAGACTCCGCCAGACAAGCCGCTGCTGGCCGAAGCCCGCACGATGACGCCGTTGGCCAGGGTCGGCCGCGCTGCCAGCGGCACGCTCGCGTAGTCAATGGTCACGCCGGCCAGGGTGAAGCGCTGGTTCGCGCTGTCGAACAACTCGACCGGCCCGCGCAGGGTGTAGCGGGTGGCGCTGGTCTTGCGCTCGATGCGGGTCGCGGTATAGCTGCTGCTCGCCGCGTTATAGAAGCCATACACCTCGACCAGATCACCCGGGCGCAGGGCAGCGAGCCCACCCAGGCCATCGGCGAACACCGTGGTGGCCTTGACGCTGACCGTCGCACCCAGCACCACCAGCCGCGCGTTGGTCACGTCGATGCTGGTGACGGGCCCCAGCACGTCGCTGCCAAAGCGGATGCCTGTCGCAACGCCCGTCAGCGCGGTGAAGTCAGCCGTGCCGGAGATCGCGGTGACCATGCCCAGCTTGAGGTCGTCCCGGCTGCGCACGGCGCCGTCTTCATCGGTGACGGTGGCCGTCGTGTCGTCGAAGCGCACGCCGGCGACGATGATCGAACCGAAGCCCGAGATCGGGCCGACGCTGACCGTGCTCGAGATCGTACCGGTCCCGCCCGTTCCCACGCCGGCGATGTCGCCGCCACCCCCGCCGCCGCACGCGGCCAGCAGCACCGACAGGCCCGCAGCAAGCGGCAGACCGACGGCCAGACGATGCAACAGTGTTCTCATTTCTCCGACTCCTCCTGTTTCTGGGGCGGCCGCATGTCTGCGGCGTAGCTGTAGAGCCCGATCCGGACCCTTCTGTCCTGGGCGCGACCCGCTTCGGCATCTGCCTCGATCAACCCTTCGAGCAAGGGCACCGCTTCGCGCATGAGTTGTTTCCATTGGGCAAGCACGAACTGGCGCACCGCCTGCTCGGACTGGACCGAGAGCTCGTCGGCAAAAACGGCCTGCTCGAAATGCGGTGGCTCGCCTTCCGCCAGCACGTTGGCGACGGACGCGGAGAGATGGTCGCCGACGTTATCGCCAAGGAAGCCCAGCATCGGTGCCTGCTCGCCGCTGGGTACGAAAGCGTTGCGCACCAGCCGGACGGTGTCTGCCTCTGCATCGAACTCGGCAACCCCCAGGCGGCACATCTCTTCAAGAAAGCTGCGCGGGTGGACATCCCGCGTCACTGCCTGCGCCAGCGCTTCGAAGCTGAGCGCACCGGGCGTCGAGCTCACGCGCGGAAGAATGCGCGGCAAACCGGATTCGTCGCAGAACGAGGGGTCCGTCATCCAGCGGGCAAACACTTCGCTCGCCAGGGACGGACGCACCTGACGGGCGGTGGTCTCGCGCCGGGTGAGCCGCGTCACTTCACGCCGGTTCAGCCCCGTGGCCACGCTGATGCGACTCACCGCTCGCGCAGGTGAAAGGCCGGGCTGGGCACGCAATGCTTCATCCACAAACGCCTCCTTCAACATCTCTTCCAATGCGCCACACGGCAGGCCGCGCGCCAACGCGAGCTGCGCGATCGGCGCCAGCAAGGCTCGCAATGCATCAGCGAGGGCTGGATCCATCGGCAATTCACCCGCCGAGGAAGTCTGCGGTGGCGTGCTCATCGTTGAACTTTGAACAACATGACTGAATCCCATTCTAAATGTGCAGAATGCACATTTCAAGATTTAGTATCTACTAATACTCAAGATCGTTAATACGACGCATTCTCATGATAAATCGGGCCCCCGCGCGAAGGCGCACGTAGACGATGGAACGCCTCTGCGACGTGTTTGCGTGCGGGGGGTATCTGTTCGGCTCTGCGCAAACAGAGGCACGGGAAGCAGCACTCAGAAACGTGCCGAGGAGGAAGCGCCGCCGGAGGGTGGAGCCGGCGTGGGCACAAAACAAAAATGGGCTAGATCGATTGATCTAACCCATTGATTTGTTGGCGCGCCCGAGACGATTCGAACGTCCGACCCCTGCCTTCGGAGGGCAGTACTCTATCCAGCTGAGCTACGGGCGCGCGGTAAATGGCGGCAACTCGACGTTGCGCGGCGCGCAGGATAACGCGAATCCGCCCCCGAGTCCATGCTTAGCCTGACAGAAGGGGAATACCCTCGCTATAATCAACGCTTTAAATCATTGAGCCCGTTCTCGAGGAATTCAGCATGTCGGATTTTCGTCGTTCTGCCCCCGTCCATTCCTACGCGCGGATCGCGCTTTCCATCGGTGTTGCCGCCCTGGCCACCCAGCTCGTGGGCTGTGGCAAGAAAGCGGCTGTCGACGATGAACTCGCCGCCAAGCTGACCCAGCCGGTCGCTCAAGTCGAACTCCAGGCCGCGCCTGCCGCTGCCCCGGGTAGCCGCAAGGGCGAGGACATCTACGCCTCCGTGTGCGGCGCCTGTCACGAATCCGGCGCTGCCGGTGCCCCCAAGGCGGGCGACAAAGCCGCCTGGGCCCCGCGTCTGGGCATGGGCTTCGATGGCCTAGTCAAGTCTGCCGCTGCCGGCAAGGGCGCCATGCCGCCCAAGGGTGGCGCTGCCGATCTGACCGACAACGAACTCAAGCGCGCCGTGGCCTTCCTGGCCAACAAGGCGGGTGCCGGTTTCAAGGCGCCGGACTGATCTGGTCCCCGGTGCACCCGGCATCGCGCCGGATGCGCCGCCGAAATGAAAAAAGCGCAGACCGAAATCTGCGCTTTTTTGTTGGGTCCCCCGCGAATGCCGTCAGGCTTGCATCCTGAACCGGAGTTCAGGGGGGTCGCTTTCCTTCCGCCTCAGGCACACTCGACTAGGAGCGCGCACACCGGCGGTTTCTTTGGGCCGCGACCCATGTCACGTAGACATTGGTTCAAGGAGTTTAAAGCCTTAACCAACACCGCAGGGGATTAATCAAACCTTTCGAAACCGCGCCCTGAAGGGCGTTCAGAAGAGCTTTTCCTGCTCTGCCAGAACACCGTCGAGGCGACTGTTCATGCGTTCGATTCTACGCTTGAGCGTCGGGATGTCAAACCCGCCGGCACGCTGAAACTGAAGAAATTCGTGCGTGATGTTGAGGGCCGTCATGACGGCCAGCCGCTCGCCGGCCGAGTTGGTCTTGACGGCGAGATCACGCATCTTTTCGTCGAGATAGGCCACCGCGGCAAGCAGGCCGTCCTTCTCTTCGGGCTTGCAGCCGACCCGGTATTCGCGGCCGAGCAGCTTGATGTCGAGTTGTTCCATTCAGGCCTCCAGCCGGACCGGCCAACAGGCGGACCGGCAACGGGTGCGGGGTTTGAGCTCAGGCTTCGGGGATACGGGCGAGCAGCGCCTCGAGGCGGCTGCCGACGAGGCCGAGCTTGTCGTTGAGTTCGCGGTTGGCGGTCTCGAGGGCGTCGACGCGTTCCTGGAGGCTGCGGGCGTCAGCCAGGGCGGCGGCATGCTGGCTGCGCAGACGCGCCTGCTCTTCGGCATGGCGGTTGATCAGCTGTTCGAGTTTCTGTTCGAGCGAGGCGAGTTCTGCATCCATCCGGCGAATGTTAGAGAGGGGCGGGGGAGCGGTCAAGCAAGCCGGGCACGGGCTGGCGGCGAAGGGCGTCGGCGGCGCTGCCGGGGCCGAAACAGTCGGCCAGCCGGGCCAGGTCCATGCTCTGTTCGATGCTGTCGGCGAGGCGGTCGAGATCAGCCTGGCGGCGGGCGGAAAGATCGATCCGCACGGCGTCCGTCACGCCGGCCCAGGCGAGCAGCGCGGCCAGGGCGTCCGGGTGATCGAAGAGGCCGTGGAGGTAGCTGCCGATGATCTGCCCGTCGTCGGAGCGCACGCCGTCAACGCGGCCATCGGCCAGTTGCACGGACGGCGACGCCAGCCCCGGGCCGTGGGTGACGCCCATGTGGATCTCGTAGCCGGTCACCGGCGGATTGCCGGGCAAGGCAAGGGAGCCGGTGACGTTGCCGAGCTGCTTCTCGGTTTCGAGGGTGGTTTCCACGTGCAGCAGACCGAGGCCGGCGACGCTGCCGGGGGCGCCTTCGAGGCCGAGCGGATCGTGCAGCTGGCGGCCGAGCATCTGGTAGCCGCCGCAGATCGCCACCAGCTTGCCGCCGTAGCGCAGGTGGCGGCGGATCGCGGGCTCCCAGCCCTGGGCACGCAGCCAGGCCAGATCGGCCTGCACCGCCTTGGAGCCGGGCAGCACGATCAGGTCGGCCGGCGGGATGGCCTGTCCGGGCCCGACCCAGCTGAAATCCACCTGCGGGTGCAGGCGCAGGGCGTCGAGGTCGGTGTGGTTGGAGATGCGCGGATAGACCGGCGCGACAACGCGCAGCCGTGCCTCGCCCTTCTCGGCGCGGGCGTCGGCCAGCGCGTCCTCGGCATCCAGGAACAGGCCGTGCAGGTAGGGCAGCACCCCCAGCACCGGACGCCCGGTGCGCGCCTCCAGCCAGTCGAGGCCGGATTGCAGCAGGCCGATGTCGCCGCGGAAGCGGTTGATGACGAAGCCCTTGACCCGCGCCTGCTCGCTGGGCGACAGCAGCTCCAGCGTGCCCACCAGATGGGCGAAGACGCCGCCCCGGTCGATGTCGGCGACGAGGATCACCGGGCAATCCACCACCTCGGCGAAGCCCATGTTGGCGATGTCGCGGTCACGCAGGTTGATCTCGGCGGGGCTGCCGGCGCCTTCGACGAGCACGGTGTCGTACTGCGCACACAGGCGGTCGTGGCTTTCGAGCACGGCGGCCATCGCCCGGGGCTTGTAGTCGTGGTAATCCCGCGCCGACAGGTTGGCCACGGCGCGGCCGTGGATGATGACCTGGGCGCCGATGTCGGTGGAGGGCTTGAGCAGCACCGGGTTCATGTCGGTGTGGGGCTCGAGCCCGGCGGCGATCGCCTGCAGGGCCTGGGCCCGGCCGATCTCGCCGCCATCGACGGTGACCGCCGAGTTGAGCGCCATGTTCTGGGGCTTGAACGGCACCACCGACACGCCCCGGCGCGCCAGCAGGCGGGCCAGGCCGGCGACGAGGGTGCTCTTGCCGGCATCGGACGTGGTGCCTTGAACCATCAGGGTGCGGGCTTGACGCATGTTTTACAATGGGATGGCACAAAAGCCGCCGATTATCCCATGTCCGCCCTGCACCTCACCGTCCTGTTCTCCGTTGCCGTCCCGATGGGCCTCGGTCTGCTCCTCGACCGCATCTTCGGCGAGCCCTCCCATCACCACCCGCTGGTCGGCTTCGGGCGTTACGCCGCGGCCGTCGAACGGCTGATCCGACGCGTTGCCGACGGGCGTGGCGCCGGCCTGCTGGCGTGGAGTGTGGCGGTGCTGCCGTGGGTCGCGCTGGCCGGCTCGCTGAAGGAGGCCGACGCCTGGCTGGGGCTGGCGATCGACGTGGGCCTGCTGTATTTCGCGGTCGGCGGCCGCAGCCTCGCCGAGCACGCCCGGGCGGTGGGCACGCCCCTGGCGGCGGGTGATCTGGCCGGCGCCCGTCAGCGTCTGTCGTGGATCGTGTCGCGGGACACCGCCGAGCTCGACGAAGCCGGCGTCGCCAAGGCCACCGTCGAGTCGGTGCTCGAAAACGGCAACGACGCGATCTTCGGCGCGCTGTTCTGGTTTGCCCTGCTGGGCGGCCCGGGCGCACTGATGTTCCGCCTCGCCAACACGCTCGACGCCATGTGGGGCTACCGCAACGAGCGCTACCTGCGCTTCGGCTGGGCCGCCGCGCGCATCGACGACGTGCTCAACTTCATCCCGGCGCGCCTCACCGCCCTCAGCTACGCGCTGCTCGGCCACACCGCCGCGGCCCTGCGCTGCTGGCGCACCCAGGCACCCAGCTGGGACAGCCCCAACGCCGGCCCGGTGATGGCCTCCGGTGCAGGTGCGCTGCACGTGAGCCTGGGCGGCCCGGCGGTGTATCACGGCCACCTGGAAACCCGCCCGACCCTCGGCACCGGCGCCCCGGCCCGGGCCGCCGACATCGACAAGGCGGTGGCGCTGGTCCACAACAGCGTGTGGCTGTGGCTGATGGCCATCGCCGCGATCAATGTGCTGATCCATGCTTGAGCACGGCGGCCGCCTGCGCGTTGCCGCGCGCCGCTTCGGGATTCCCCTGGCCGACTGGGTCGATCTGTCCACCGGCATCAACCCGCAGCCCTACCCGGTTCCGGCGTTGGCGCCGGAAGTCTGGCAGCGCCTGCCCGAGACCGACGACGGCCTCGAAGCCGCCGCCGCCTGCTATTACGGCAACCCGCTGCTGCTGCCGGTAGCGGGCTCCCAGGCGGCGATCCAGGCCCTGCCGGCGTGCTTTCCCCCCGGCCGGGTGGTGACCCTGGCGCCCACCTACGCCGAACACCCCCATGCCTGGCGCGGCCACGACGTGCGCGCACTGCCCGCAAACGCCATCGACGCCGCCGTGGACGCCGCCGACACCCTCCTCCTCGTCCAGCCCAACAACCCGGACGGCCAGCGCTTTGACCGCGATCAGCTGCTCGGCTGGCACGCGCGGCTTGCGGCGCACGGCGGCCGGCTGATCGTCGACGAGGCCTTCTTCGACGCCGAACCGGGCGACAGCCTGGTGCCACTGGCCAACCAGCCGGGGTTGATCGTGCTGCGCTCGGTGGGCAAGTTCTTCGGCCTGGCGGGCGCCCGGGTGGGCTTCGTGTTTGCCGAATCGGCGCTGCTCGACGCCCTCGCGGAACGTCTCGGCCCCTGGGCAGTCTCAGCCCCGGCCCGGGTGGTGACCACGGCTGCCTTGGCAGATACCGCCTGGCAGAACATGGCGCGGCGCCAGCTCAATGACGCCAGCCAGCGCCTGTCCGCGCTGCTGAACAGCCACGGCCTGGCCGGCGGCAGCGGGACCGCGCTTTTCCAGTGGCGCCCGCATGCTGAAGCCGAAGCAATCCACACCCGCTTGGCCGAACAAGGCATCCTGACCCGCCTGTTCGACGCCCCCGCCGGCCTGCGCTTCGGGCTGCCCGGAGCCGAAGCCGAGTGGACGCGCCTCGACGCCGCCCTCGAACGACTGAACCTGACCTGACCCGCACCCATGCGCCGCCTGATCCTCGCCCCGCTCATCGCCCTCGCCTGCGCCGCCGCACCGGCCCGCGCCGCCATCGACATCACCGACGACCAGGGCACGCCCGTGCACCTGGACAAACCTGCCGCCCGCATCGTCAGCCTCGCGCCCCACATCACCGAGCTGCTCTTCGCCGCCGGCGCGGGCGACAAGGTGGTGGGCGCAGTGCAGTACAGCGACTACCCCGAAGCCGCGAAGAAGATCCCCCGCGTGGGCGGCTACACCTCCATCGACATGGAAAAGGTGGCCGCCCTCAAGCCCGATCTGGTGATCGCCTGGAAGAGCGGCAACCGCGATGCCCACCTGGGCAAGCTGCGCGCGCTGGGCATTCCGGTGTTCATCAACGAGCCGCGCAAGATCGACGACGTGGCGAAGAGCCTCGCCCAGATCGGCAAGCTCGCCGGCACCGAAGCCGCCGGCGCCGCTGCGGCCGAAGCCTTCCGCAAGCGCCACGCGGCCCTCGCTGCCCGCTATTCGTCGCGGCCGCCGGTGCGCGTCTTTTACGAAGCCTGGAACCGCCCGCTGATGACCGTGAACGGCGAACACCTGATCGCCGACGTGATCCGCCTGTGCGGCGGCGACAACGTCTTCGCCAAGCTGCCCATGCTGGCCCCGACCATCGACGTGGAGGCCGTGCTGGCCGCCTCGCCGGAAGCCATCGTCGCCAGCGGCATGGGCGAGGCCCGCCCCGAATGGCTGGACGACTGGCGCCAATGGACCAAACTGCCGGCCGTGGCCAAGGGGAACCTGTTCTACATCCCGCCCGACCGCATCCAGCGCCACACCCCGCGCATCCTCGACGGCGCCGAACGGCTGTGCGGCCAGCTCGAAGAAGCCCGCGCCCGGAGATGATCCCCCGCCGCCTCGCCGCTCTCGTCCTGGTTGGCGCCAGCTTCGGCGCCATCGCCGCCGACAGCGGCCCGCTGCCCGGTGAGATCGTCACCCGCATCGGCCAGGTTGCCGCCATCCCCGCCGACCAGCGCAAGGTGCCGGGTTTTGCCGGCGCCTGGCGGCCCGCCGCGGCCCAGGACAAGGTCGTCGAGCGCATCGCCGCCCTCGCCGCCCGGGCCACACCCGCGTGTCGTGACATCCACGTGACCGCCACCCGCCAGGCCTCGCCGGATCTCATCGAAACCCGCCCCGTGCGGGTGCATCACGCGCTGGAGCGCTGGACCGCCGACCTCTGCGGAACGCCCCGCGACTACGACGTGTGGTACCGCTACGAGCCGAATGCCTCGCGGCTGGTGGTGACCGAGAGCGCCACCGACGATTTCCAGGCCGAACTCGATCCGCCCCTGCGCCGCCTGCGCGAACTGGCCGCCCAGCGCCGCACCGAAGAGTCCGCCGGCGGGGTGCGCTGGCTCAACCTGCCGCTGCCGCCCGACACCGTGCCGGCCACCACGCAAGCCGCCCCTGCCGGCAAACCCGGCCCGTGGAGCGCCGATTTCGTGCCGCTTGGCGAATCGATCCGCGAATGGACCCAGCTGGTGTCGGTGCAAGGCCTGCCGCGCATCGCCGGCAGCGGCCAGGCCCGGGCGCTGCTCGAAGGCATGCAGGCCGCCCGTGCGCGCGCCTGCGACGTGCCGGCTGGCCCGGTCGTCCCCGTGCAGGCCGGCGACAAGGCCGAGGGCGAAACCCTCAAGACCGTGCTCGTCTGCCCCCAGGTGCCGGGCACCAACTTTGCCGAGATGGCCGTCATCAAGGCGATCGAAGGGCCCGACCAGATCTACCTGATCCAGCGCACCTGGCGCCTGCCCGCCGGCGATGCCGACAAGGTGCGCGCCGACAGCCGCGAGGCCCAGGCCACCGCCGACGCCTTCATCGACAAGGTACGGCTGTGCAACCCCGCCACCGACACCCGCGCCTGTCCGGCGCCCTTCCCCCGCTGACCCCAACCGTCGCAACCATGGCCCGCCTCCCCGAACGCATCGTCTGCCTCTCCACTGAAACCGTCGAAGCCCTGTACCTGCTGGGCGCCGAAGACCGCATCGTCGGCATCTCCGGCTTCACCACTCACCCGCCGCGGGCGCGCAAGGAAAAGCCCAAGGTGAGCGGCTTCAGCAGCGCCAAGGTGGAACGCATCCTGGCCGTCGAGCCGGATCTGGTGCTGGCGTTCTCGGATCTGCAAGGTGACATCGCTCGCGACCTGATCAAGGCCGGCGTGGCGGTGTATGTCTTCAACCACCGCAGCGTGGAGGGCATCCTGGCGATGGTCGAGACGCTGGGCCGGCTGGTCGGGCGGGAGGCTATCGCGCTGGATCTGGTCGCCGATCTGGAACGCACCATCGCCACCGCGCGGGCGCAAGGCGAGGCCCGTGCGGCCCGGCTCGGGCGCCGGCCGCGGGTCTATTTTGAAGAATGGAACGAACCGCTGATCACCGGCATCCGCTGGGTGTCGGAGCTGATCGGCATCGCTGGCGGAGAAGACTGTTTTGGCGAGCTGTCGATCCACCACTCGGCGAAGGAGCGCATCCTCGCCGACCCGGCGGTGGTCATCCCCCGCGCGCCGGACATCATCATCGGATCGTGGTGCGGCAAGCACTTCCAGCCCACCCACGTGACCAGCCGGCCCGGCTGGGACACCATCCCCGCGGTACGCGACGAACGCGTCTTCGAGATCAAGTCGGCCACCCTGCTGGCGCCGGGCGTCGCCGCCATCCGCGAGGGCCTGCCGGCCATCGGGCGCTGCCTGGACAGCCTGCTGTAAAGCCGCAGTCTAGCTGCGCCGCACGCCCACGACCTTCTGGTAGAGCCCGCCGAAGAGCGTTTCCTTGTGCCACTCGAACCCCGCCGTCTCGGGCACCAGGGTTTCGATGGATTCGGCCAACAGCGAATTGGCGAACGGCTCAAGATAGCGGAAAACCATCGCCATCACCGGCCGCAGCGGATGCCACCAGCGCGGCTGGTGATAATCCACGAAAACGATCTTGCCGCCCGGCTCCACGGCCTCAAGCAGGTTGGAGACGATCGCCCGCCGCACCGGCGCGGGCACTTCGTGGAGCAGGAAGAAACAGCACACCGCATCGAAGCCCACGCCCAGCGGCTCCGTCAGATCGGCCACCTGAGCCCGGGCATTGGGCCAGCCCAGCAGCTTGCGGCGGGTATTGGCCACCTGGATCGGCGCGACGTCGACCACGTTGAGCTGGCCATCCGACCCGAGCCGGCGGGCCATCCGCACCGAAAAATCACCATACACTGCCGCCGCCTGCAGCACCCGCTGACCCGGCGAAAACTCGGCGACAGCCGAATCCATCAGACGCCCGGCATTCCCCCACAGGATGGTGGACACCACCGCAGGCTGATCCAGCCATCGAACCGATCGTCGATCGAGATAGGCCCAGGTGTAGGTGTCGCGGAGGTAGGCGGGAACTGGCGAAGACGATGGATTGGGCATCAATCAGGAAAGTCGGACGACATCTGTCATCCGTCAGAAGCGCTCTGGGAGCAAACAGTGAAACGATACCAGCAAGTTTGGGGGGCAGGGTATCGGCGTCATCGAGTCACGACGGAGTCGGCTCCGTCGGCCTCGGAGATCGCGGTCTCGAGGCGTGCTACGGACTACTTTGTGAATCGCTGAAGCTGATCCATGCCCCGATTGTTCTGCTTCTGGATTTGCTCGGTCAGCTTGCGCTCCGGTGTGCCGGGATCCCGGGGCCCGGACGACTCGATCCTCCGCTGCCGCGCCAGCATCTCCAACTCGGCGTCGGTGGGGATGGGAGATCCAGGGGGCTGGCAGGCGTAAGCCTTGGGGTATTCCTTGCAGAAGGGGCTGTTGAGGCGGCGGTCGACACTGCGCAGTGAGCGCACAGAATCCGACGTGCACGCGGGATGTTGGGATAATGCAGCAGTCTTGCAACTAAATGAATTTCCCGCTTTTTTTCGAATCCTATTCCTTCCATGCATCTATTTGACTCTATTACCTCGACAACACTCATCGAGGCATTCCAGTAAATGGAATGATAACCACACTCTAGCATCGCCATCTGGACCTCAACAGTTGATACGCCGTTCTTCCACCACAACTCGTAATCATAAGAACTAGGCTTATCAATACCTGTAATTACGCATCCAGAAAAAAATAGTATCGAAATAAGACTAATTACTTTCACTTACCACCCGTTTTACCGTAACTGACGTTGGAAACGTCATTCCCCAGTAATCACGGCACGCTTCGCTCCCGCGCTCATAGCAATTATGTACGGTATCTTTTCCCTTAAACATGTACAACCAATCTGCCAACTTTGTCCAGCCTTCGCGGGTTGTTCCGCCGGTGCTCGGATTACCCCCAAGATAGATGCCTAAGAGATCATCCATGTGCGTTCTCATTTCCACTCGACCGCCTCCAACGCTCAAGGAACTCAGCATATCGTCCGCCTTTTTTTGCGTTGTAAGCGGGCCCAAAAAATTTGAGATTTGTCGCTGTGGTTATCTTCTACGAAGACTTCGTAGCCATCAATGCTTCAAGCGCATTACCCACCTCGTTATACATAACTCAAACGTCCTGCCCTACGATACCGGCCTGACACGGGGAGAGAGGCGGCAGGATGAGCTGGGCGGCGGAAGAGTTTCGGGAGATCGATCTGGGCGACCGGCGGCTGAACCGACGAGCGGTGCTGCTGGCCGAGCGGCTGGCAGCCAAGCCGGAGGCGAGCTTACCGGGCGCCTGCGGGGGCTGGGCGGAGACGATGGCGGCCTACCGGTTCTTCCAGCACGAGAAGCTCGACTGGCGTGACCTGATGGCGCCGCACTGGCGCAGCGCCGAAGCGCGGATGCGCCCCTGTCCGGTGGTGCTGTGTCTGGCGGATACGACCGAGCTGGATTTCAACGGGCAGGCGATGGCGGGCCTGGGGCCGCTGTCGTACGAGGCCCAGCGCGGGATGTACCTGCATGCAACCTACGCGGTGACGCCGGATCGGGAGCCACTGGGCGTGCTTGATGCGTGGATGTGGGCGCGCGAGCCGAAGGACGCGAAGACGGGCAGCCGGCCCGGCGTGAAGGAGAGCGTGCGCTGGATCGAAGGCTACGAACGGATCGCCGAGCTGGCGGCCGGGTTGCCGCAGACGCGGCTGGTGTTCGTGGCGGACCGCGAATCGGACATCCTGGCGCTGATGCAGCGGGCCCACGCCCTGGCGCATCCGGCCGACTGGCTGGTGCGCGCGCAGCACAACCGCACCTTGCCCGGCGGGCAGAGGCTGTGGGCGGCGAGCACCGTGGGCGAACCGCTCGGGGGCGTGTGCTTCGCGCTGCCCGCCCGGCCGGGGCAGGCGGCGCGGCTCGTGCGCCAGGCGGTCTGGGTGAGCACGATCGAACTGCCGGACGGACGAGATGGCCTGCTGTCCGTCATCTGCGTGGTGGCCCGCGAACTGTCGCCGCCGGCAGGCGTGAAGCCAGTCGAATGGCGCCTGCTGACCAACCGGACAGTGGCCGGGCTGGAAGCGGCGATTGAGCTTATCGACTGGTACCGCGCCCGGTGGGAAATCGAGCAATACTGGAATGTGGTGAAGAACGGCTGCCGTGTTGAGGCGCTGCAACTGGGCACGGTCGAGCGGCTGGAGCGAGCGCGGGCGCTGTTCCTGATCGTCGCCTGGCGCATCGCGCGGTTGATGCGCCTGGGGCGAACGGACCCGGAGCTGGACGCCTCGCTGCTCTTCGAGCGCGACGAATGGATCGCCGCCTACGCGCTCAACAAGAAGAAGCCGCCCGCCCAGCCGCCCACGCTCAACGAAGTGGTGCGTCTGGTGGCCATGTGCGGGGGATTCCTCGGCCGCAAAAGTGACGGTGAGCCCGGTGCCAAGACCCTCTGGCTGGGCCTTCAGGCGGTCATGCAGTTTGCCGAGGGGATCCGCTTCGCCCGCGAAAATCATGTCGGGTAAGTTGTGTATAACGAGGTGCGCATTACCCACAGTCATCCCACCGCGACTATGACCCGATACATCCAGACCATCGTTTCCATATTGATTCATCAGATCAACCGTCTTCTGGGCAGCGTTAGTCAATCCAAAAAAGTCGTTATCCAAGACTTTCATGTACCCGGAAATCATGAACTCAGAAATGGTGTTGTCTGACTGCGGAAAATAAATTAAGTATTGAGGCCCTCGGTACTCCGCAGAGTTCTGAAGCGCATTTTTCGACGCATCTTCCAGCGTATTGAAAATCCCGTTGTTTGACACATGAACTTTACCGTCATCTCCCTTTTCGAGACTTAACCAGTAGTGCTCAGGGTTCCCGTGATCTAAGAGTTATGAGCAGGAGCGGCAGCGCTCGCAATGACGGCTCCGTTGAGTGCAGTATGAGCGCCGACCAGGATATCGAAGCCCCCCGCCCCTGCGCGTACCGCGGTCTGCTCATTCACACCGAGATAATCACTGTTGCTCGTACTGCGCGCAAAGCTGGCCGAGACGGTGCTTGTCGCGGGACCATAGATGGCGATGCTTGCGGAAACCACGATGTTTCGCTGGACAGAACGGCTGGTCGACCAATCCTGCAGGCTCGAGAGAGTGAGATCCCGCCCAGCCGACATGGAGATGTGCGGCGCATCGACCGTTGCGCCGGCCAGTTCAGTATCCCGACCTGACTGCACGTAAACAGCCTGCCCGCCGGTCAGATGGGAATTCGGGTACGCAACGCTCTCGGCATTTCCCTTTCCCATGTTTGCCGCAAGATCGAGCGTGACGCCGGGACTCTTCTTCCCGGCGTTTGCAGAGACACCAACCGAGTAGCCGCTGCTCGAGTTCTGGCTCTGGTTGATCTGCGTATCCTGACTGGCGGCAAGCTTTACGTCACGAGCAGCCGAAAGGCCGACAGCGCCCGCGGCATCGACTCGGCTTCCGCGGATGGAAATGTCCTCGTTGCGCGCCACAAGTGCGATGCTCTGCTCTGATTTGACGCTGCTGCCCGCCGATGTGTTGCTGATGCTATGGGCACTGCTGTCCGAGCGGTTGCTGCTGAAACTGACGCTGAGTCGGCCGCTGAACACCCGGTGCGGCCGGATCGGCAACGATCTGCGCATGAAGCGATGGAGCCCAGATCATCCCACCCGACAAGAGCAGCATTTCCACACCCGCTGCCGTCCCCACCGACCCACCTTGCCCTGACGACTCTCCGGATTTGACATCACGCCGGGCAACCTCGCCAACGGCCATCAACATGCCGCGGACCTTGTTGAAAACGATGCGGTAACAGAGCTTGTTCATGGCAGGCGCTGACTCGAGTCTCTGGAGATGGGGCCCTACGGGCCCGGTGGATCGAGGAAGGGCGCCCGAAGTGAGTCCAAGATTGCGCCCCCCGCCCGATGACTCCCGGGCGAGCGACTCATGAAGGTCACAGCAGGCGGATGAAGATGACGATCGGCCAGGACTCCCCCGTCAGCTCGACTCATCCGGTGCCGGCCAGAGCCGGGCTACCAGCTCCAGCCGAGGGTGAAACCCATGAGCCCTTCCGGGCTGGCAAAGCCCCGCGGTCGCGACAAGGGCGCACCCGCAAAGACGTCATAGGTGACGGACGCGATGTACCCCCTCACGCCAATCACCCCACCGGCCAGGCGACGCCCGATCAGGTGGGTGGTACTTCGTCCGCTGACTGCGCCGACGTCGGCGCCGAGATAGAGCTCCGCGCCGGTATCCCTCAGCGAAAGTGCAAGATCGTTGCGCCACAGCCAGCCCCGATCGCCGGTCAGGAGCATCTCGCCATCAAAGCCGCGCACTGTGTAACGCCCACCGATGGCAAAGCGGTCCTGCGGCACGAGCGGGCCGTCGCTGCGCTGCAGCCGACCCGCCGCGAGATAACGGAACCCCAGATCACCCAGCCGAAACGGCACCCCGAGTTGTACCCCGACAGTCCAGATGCCCGCACGCGCACTGCCTTCCCCAAAAGGCTCTTCAGGCGACGGCAATGCACCGAAAGCACCAGTCCCGCGACGATTGGCAAGATCGAGATCGACGGAGGCGCTGCCAAGGAACGCACGATGACTGAGTCCCGCCTCCCAGCCAGCCGTCCGGCGACGTTGAACGAGTATCTCGGTGTCATCAATGTAGTTGTTTGACTGTCGAACCCACGCCTTGAGGTAGCCGCTCGTCTTGCTCGCCGCATCGCGGTGGAAGAGTCGGGTCAGACGAAGTTCTCCGTTCTCGGACTCACCCCCATAGCGATACGTTTGCGTGGCGCCCGCAACGGCCTGATGGTAAGTCGTACCGCTGGCCGTCGCCCCGAGTAGCCAGTAGCCCACCGGTACAGAGTAATGCGTCGTGTATCCCCGGGTGCCCCGGCTACCAGCGACCCCACCGCCCAGGTCGTGGTTAAGGCTGATATAGGCAAGGTCATTCAGACCGAGTCCGTTGTCGATCGACAGGGTGAACGAACCAATGAACCTGCCCGTGGCCTTGGTGCCACTGTCATCCAGCCCGAGGTTGACACGCGCCCACCGCTCCTGACGCCAGTCCAGAACAAGATCAGACTCGCCAGGCCGGGCCTGATCATCCCGGGGCGGCAAGATCTGGATGTCTGCGTCCGCCGTGGGCACCCGCCTGAGGTTTTCAAGCCCCTGCTCGATGTCGCGCAAGTTGAGAAGATTACCGGCTTCCAGCGGCAATGCTGCGCGAAGACCAACGGAGAGATCCTTACCGTCTGCCGTGCGAATCTCCCGGATGCGGCCTGGAACGAGCGTAAGCGTCAGCACACCTGAGTTCAGATCCTGGGGCCCTGCAACGATCCGGCTCGTCACAAAGCCGCGTGAGATCAGCCGGTTCTGCAAGCGAGTCATCACCTGATTGATCGCCCCGGAACCCAGACACCGCCCCGTAGCGGGACCCTCCGGCCGGTCGATCGCCGCAAGTACCCATGAAAAATCAGCGCTGCCACCCACCAGATCAATGCGCTGAATCAGAAAGCACGGGGTCTCACCCTGTACCAGTGGCTGGTCATCGGCTCGAACAGCCCGCTCAAGCCTGACGTCAGGCGCTCGTTCCAGCAGCTCGCGGAGGTGACGCTCGCGGTCCTGCTGGCGCAAAAGCTCGTCCGTCGGCGACTGCGCATGAGCGCCGACCAGCGCCAAACTGCACGTGACAACAGCACTGATGTATCGAATCAGGGAGCACCAATGTTGCAGAGCCAATCCTGAGCGTTGAAGGATTGATGAAGGCATGAATGTACCCAACAGCATCTCTGGCAACGCACAAACCCTGTTGTGTCTCGCGATGCCGAAGCACTATTGAAAATTTGATTTGATTGACTGTCATTATATTCAGTACACATACCAATAATCAAGCGTCAGCTATCCTGATTAGATTAAGCTGCCCATCAGGCATTACCGGGTGATGGCTTTTTGCTCTACACAGGTGATGTCCGAGCACCTGTCGTGCGTCGACCAAAGCCCGTGAAACCTCGGCTACATCGACGCGACGGCAGCCATTTCCAATGCCAGACACCTCCCACGCCTGTCTGCAAGCCCGCAGAGGAATGATTTGCGCGAGTTGCACAACGCCCTGCGTAGCATGCTGCGTGCGAGTTGCGCGTGACGAACTCTTTCCGACGATCCTCAACAGCTGATGCAAGGGCATCTTCAGGCGCTGGTTCCGGCGACCTGTCCCGGACAACCTGCACATGCTGTTGCGCGCGGCGAAAGGGCACGCCCGAGCCACCGAGGACCTCCCCTGGCTCGTGGGGTGTCAATGAAGGCGAGGGAAATGATGCCGCTCACGCTGGTGTTCGTCTCAATCTGCCGGACTTGCTCCGGTGGCGATGAGCGCGGCGCGTGCAGCGCCGATGAGGTTCTGGACATCGATGTGTCGCCCAACGAACCGACCTACCGGCTGCAGAGAATGTGGGGCGCTTGAACGTGGGGGCGCTCTGCACGGAACCTTCGACCACGCAACCGCGGCTTGAGGTCGATCAGCGGATTCAAGTTGAGGGAGAGGCGCCTGCGGTCGCTATCAACGCTAAGACAACATCAGGTCCTGGCGAATCTCCTAAACCTCGTCAGAGCCTTTGCAGCGGAAATCGGCCCTGTGCTCTATCAGACGGGCTGCGGAACGCTGGAAGCCAGACGAGAGCCTCGAAGACTCAAACAATCGCACGGAACTACCTCGTTTCGACGCATTTCAGCCCGCAGGACAGGCTCGACAAGCCCGACCGGCCGACTGATTTCAAGCATTTCGCCATCATCGGACACGAGCGACCTATTGGGAGGAAGACGGGTTATGCAGCACAAAAAGTAAAAGGGGCAGCCCTTCCGGACTGCCCCTTTTTACATTACCGATACTCGTCGCTATCAGTGACCGCGCTTCTTCAGGCGGTTGATCGCAGCGATTTGCGCCAATGCAGACGCCAGTTCGGATTGAGCCTTTGCATACTCGAGGGCGGAACCCTGATTCTGCAGCGCCTCTTCCGCCAGCCGCTTGGCATCAAGCGCCTTCGCTTCGTCCAGATCCTTACCGCGGATGGCGGTGTCCGCCAGCACGGTCACCAGATTCGGCTGAACTTCCAGCAGCCCACCGGCCACGAAAATCAGTTCCTCTTCCGGCTGGTTCTGAACCTTGACGCGTACGGCACCCGGCTTGACGCGGGTCATCAGCGGCATGTGGCCAGGCAGAATACCCAGCTCGCCGGATTCACCGGGGAGAGCTACGAACTCAGCCAGACCCGAGAAGATCAACTCTTCCGCGCTGACGATGTCGACATGAATGGTCATTGCCACAGCTTTATCCTCCTCAAACCGGCGGTACCGTCAGGCACCGCCGGGCGATGGTCGCATTGATCAGAGGGTCTTCGCTTTTTCGAAGACTTCTTCGATCGGGCCGACCATGTAGAAGGCCTGCTCGGGCAGGTGGTCAACTTCACCGCTGAGGATCGTCTTGAAGCCCTTGATCGTTTCCTTCAGGGGGACGTACTTGCCGGGGGAGCCGGTAAACACTTCCGCCACGAAGAACGGCTGGGACAGGAAACGCTGGATCTTACGAGCGCGGGAAACAAGCAGCTTGTCTTCCGGCGCCAGTTCGTCCATACCCAGAATCGCGATGATGTCGCGCAGTTCCTTGTAACGCTGAAGGGTCTGCTGAACACCACGAGCGGTGCTGTAGTGCTCTTCGCCCACGACCAGCGGATCGAGCTGGCGGGAGGTGGAGTCGAGCGGATCCACAGCCGGGTAGATACCCAGGGAAGCGATGTCACGCGACAGCACGACGGTCGAATCCAGGTGGAGGAAGGTGGTTGCAGGCGACGGGTCGGTCAAGTCATCCGCAGGCACATACACGGCCTGGATGGAGGTGATCGAGCCCACCTTGGTGGAGGTGATACGCTCCTGCAGACGGCCCATTTCTTCGGCCAGCGTCGGCTGGTAACCCACCGCAGACGGCATACGACCCAGCAGCGCGGACACTTCGGTACCGGCCAGGGTGTAACGGTAGATGTTATCCACGAAGAACAGGATGTCACGACCTTCGTCACGGAAGCGCTCGGCCATGGTCAGGCCGGTCAGCGCAACGCGCAGACGGTTGCCGGGGGGCTCGTTCATCTGACCGAACACCATCGCAACCTTGTCGAGAACGTTGGAGTCCTTCATTTCGTGGTAGAAGTCGTTGCCCTCACGGGTACGCTCGCCCACGCCAGCAAACACCGACAGACCGCTGTGCTGCTTGGCGATGTTGTTGATGAGCTCCATCATGTTCACGGTCTTGCCCACACCGGCGCCACCGAACAGACCGACCTTACCGCCCTTGGCGAACGGGCAGATCAGATCGATAACCTTGATGCCGGTTTCGAGCAGATCCACGGACGGGGACAGCTCGTCGAACTTCGGGGCCTTCTGGTGAATGACCCGACGCTCGTCACACTGGATCGGACCGGCTTCGTCGATCGGACGACCCAGCACATCCATGATGCGGCCCAGGGTACCGTGGCCAACCGGCACGGCAATACCCTTGCCGGTATTCGAAACTTGCATGCCACGACGCAGGCCGTCCGAAGACCCCAGCGCAATGGTACGCACAACGCCGTCGCCCAGTTGCTGCTGAACTTCGAGAACCAGTTCAGCACCTTCCAGGGTAAGGGCGTCGTAAATCTTGGGCATCGCGTCGCGCGGGAACTGCACATCCACCACGGCGCCGATGCATTGAACGATCGTTCCTTGACTCATCGTCGTTTCCCCAAACTTGTTAAAGCGTTACACCGCGGCTGCGCCGCCGACAATTTCAGACAGTTCCTTGGTGATCGCGGCCTGACGGGTCTTGTTGTAGACCAGTTGGAGTTCGCCGATCACGCTTCCTGCGTTGTCGGAGGCTGCCTTCATCGCCACCATCCGGGCACTCTGTTCGGACGCCATGTTCTCGGCGACGGCCTGGTACACCAGCGCTTCGACATAGCGCACCAGGAGTTCGTCGATCACCACCTGCGCATCCGGCTCGTAGAGGTAGTCCCAGTTCCCTTCCGGGGTACCGAGACGCTCGCCGGTCAGCGGGAGAAGCTGCTCAAGCTGAGGTTCCTGCTTCATCGTGTTGATGAAGCGGGAGTAAACAATGTGCACTTCATCCAGCTCGCCATTCTGGAACGCATCGATCATGACCTTGACGGGCCCGATCAGCTTTTCCAGGTGGGGAGTGTCCCCGAGCTGGGTGACATGCGAGACCACCTTGGCACCCAGACGCTGCATGAAACCCAGCCCCTTGTTACCGATGGCGGTCACGCGAATGTCGGTGACTCCATTGCTTTCCCAATCCTTGAGCGCGTTCAACCCGACACGCAAGGTGTTGGTGTTGAGGCCACCGCACAGACCCTTGTCGGTCGTGACGACGATGAGCCCCACACGCTTGGCATTGTCCTTCTTGACGAGGAACGGATGCTTGTAGTCGGTGATGTTGGCTGCAGACAGATTCGCGGCGAGACGGCGGATCTTCTCGGCGTAGGGACGGGCAGCCCGCATGCGGTCTTGAGCCTTCCGCATCTTGGACGCTGCCACCATCTCCATGGCTTTGGTGATCTTTTTAGTGTTCTGGACACTCTTGATCTTGTTACGGATCTCTTTACCGCTAGCCATATTGCTCTCCGTATGCCCGCGTTAAGCCCAGCTCTTCTTGAACTCTTCGATGACAGCAGCGAGCTGCTTGGCACCGTCGGCGTCGAGATCCTTGGTGGTTTCGATCTTGGTAACCAGATCGGCGGCCTTGGTCTTGACGTACTGGTGCATCGCGGCTTCGCAGGCCAGGGCACGCTTGACATCGACATCGTCGAAAGCGCCCTTGTCGACCGCGAACAGCGTGATCGCCATTTCCGAAACCTTGAGCGGAGCGTACTGCTGCTGCTTCATCAGTTCGGTAACGAGACGGCCGCGCTCGAGCTGCTTGCGGGTGGCTTCGTCCAGGTCGGAAGCGAACTGCGCAAACGCAGCCAGCTCACGGTACTGGGCCAGTGCCAGACGCACACCGCCGCCGAGCTTCTTGATGACCTTGGTCTGAGCAGCACCACCGACGCGGGACACCGAGATACCGGCGTTGATGGCGGGGCGGATACCAGCGTTGAAGAGGTCGGTTTCCAGGAAGATCTGGCCGTCGGTAATCGAGATCACGTTGGTCGGAACGAACGCGGAAACGTCGCCGGCCTGGGTTTCGATCACGGGCAGAGCGGTCAGCGAACCGGTCTTGCCCTTGACTTCACCCTTCGTGAATTGCTCGACGTAGTCTTCGGACACGCGGGCAGCGCGTTCGAGCAAACGGGAGTGCAGGTAGAACACGTCGCCGGGGTAGGCTTCACGGCCAGGCGGACGACGCAGCAGCAGGGAAACCTGACGGTAGGCCCAGGCTTGCTTGGTCAGATCGTCATAAATGATCAGAGCGTCTTGACCGCGGTCGCGGAAGTATTCGCCCATGGTGCAGCCGGAGTACGGGGCGATGTACTGCATCGCGGCGGACTCGGAAGCGGTCGCGGCGACGACGATGGTGTATTCCATCGCGCCGTGCTCTTCGAGCTTGCGAACCACGTTGGCGATGGTCGAAGCCTTCTGACCGACCGCAACGTAGATACACACCATGTTTTCGCCCTTTTGGTTGATGATCGCATCAACCGCAACGGCAGTCTTACCGGTCTGACGGTCGCCGATGATCAGCTCGCGCTGGCCACGACCGACGGGGACCATGGCGTCAACCGACTTGAGGCCGGTCTGCACCGGCTGGGACACCGATTTACGCCAGATCACGCCCGGAGCAACCTTTTCGATCGGCTCGGACAGCTTGGCGTTAACCGGGCCCTTGCCGTCGATCGGCTGGCCCAGGGAGTTAACAACACGACCGATCAGCTCGGGGCCGACCGGAACTTCAAGAATACGACCGGTGCACTTGACGGTGTCACCTTCGGAGATGCCTTCGTATTCGCCCAGAACCACAGCGCCGACGGAGTCGCGCTCGAGGTTCATCGCGAGGCCGAAAACGTTGCCGGGGAATTCCAGCATTTCGCCCTGCATGGCATCGGACAGGCCGTGGATACGGCAGATACCGTCAGTCACCGACACCACGGTACCTTCGGTACGGGCATTCGCCGACAGTTGCAGGTTCTGAATCCGACTCTTGATCAGGTCACTGATTTCAGAGGGGTTAAGTTGCATAGCTTATGCTCCTAGTTCTTTAGCGCGGCGGCCATGTTCGCGAGCTTGCCGCGGACCGAGGCGTCGATGACTTCATCCCCAACGGCGATCTTGACCCCACCGATCAACTCGGGGTCGACACTGACGGTTACGTTGAGCTTGGCCTTGAAGCGGGCTTCAAGGTCGGCGATCAACGTCTTCAGCGTGGAATCGTCCATCGGGAAGGCAGAGGCGATGCTCGCCTCCTTGACACCTTCGTGTTCGTTCTTGAGAGCAACGAACAGGTCACGGATCTCGGGAAGCACTTGCAGACGCTCGTTGTCGACAAGAACGCGGACATAGTTCTGCTGTTCGGCAGTCAGTCCGGTACCGGCCACATCGAGGAAGAGTCCAGCCAGTTGTTCGGGCTGGAGCTTGGGATCGGTGATGCAATCCCGCATTTGCGGATCAGTGGCGATTGCCGACAGCTGATCAAGTGCTTCCGACCAAGGCCCCAGCGCATTGCCCGCAGAAGCGAGCTGAAAGGCTGCTTCAGCATAGGGGCGTGCGATGGTGACGTTCTCGGCCATGGCTTATTGAAGTTCCTGTTTCAGGTTGGCCAGCAGGTCAGCATGGGCCTGAGCGTTGATCTCCTTGCGGAGGATCTTCTCGGCACCAGCGACAGCCAGATGGGCGACCTGATCGCGCAGGGCTTCCTTGGCACGCTGAGCAGCGACGCCGGCTTCGGCTTCGGCGGCTTCACGGGCCTGGGCAATGATTCGGGCGGCTTCGGCGCGCGCTTCGTCGAGGAATACTGCGGCCTGCTTTTCAGCAGAGGCACGGACGTCCGTGGCGGACTCGCGGGCCTTGCGCATTTCTTCGACGACTTTCTTCTCGGCATGTGCGAGATCGCTCTTCGCCTTGTCCGCAGCCGCCAGCCCGTCAGCGATCTTCTTCGCGCGCTCATCGAGTGCCTTCACAATGGGGGGCCACACGAACTTCATCGTGACCCACGCCAGAATGAAGAACACAACGAGCTGGGCTACCAGGGTTGCGTTCAGATTCACGGTAATCTTCCTTTAGTCAGGTTGAACCGCGAAACTTAGATCTTGAACGGGTTGGCGAACGCAAACATCATGGCGATACCGACACCGATCAGGAACGCAGCGTCGATCAGACCGGCCAGCAGGAACATCTTGGTCTGCAGGGCGTTCATCAGCTCGGGTTGGCGAGCGGAAGCTTCCAGGTACTTGCTACCCATGATGCCGATACCGATACAGGCACCGATAGCACCCAGACCGATGATCAGACCGGCGGCCAGAGCAACAAAACCGAGAACGTGTTCCATGACTACTCCTTTAGTTGAGATGATTTAAATAGAAACCGAAACGACTGCTTGAAACTGAAACTTAGTGGCTTTCGTGCGCCTGACCAATGTACACCAGGGTCAGCATCATGAAGATGAAGGCCTGCAGGGCGACGATCAGGATGTGGAAGACGGCCCAGATGGAGCCCGCAACGACATGACCGAGGAAGCCGAAGACAGTGGCGGTGCCGCCCATCAGCGCGATCAGCATGAACACCAGTTCGCCAGCGTACATGTTGCCGAACAGTCGCATGCCGTGGGAGACGGTCTTGGCCAGGAATTCGATCATCTGCATCAGGAAGTTGATCGGATACAGGAGCGGGTGGGAACCGAACGGCGCGGTGAAGAGCTCATGCACCCAGCCACCAAAACCCTTGATCTTGATGTTGTAGTACAGACAGATCAGCAGGACACCGATGGACATGCCGAGGGTGCCGTTCAGGTCGGCGGTAGGAACGACGCGGAGGTAAGCGTGCTCGTCACCGGAGATGAGCGCCCAGATCTTGGGAAGCAGATCGACCGGCAGGAAGTCCATGGAGTTCATCAGGAAGATCCAGAAGAACACCGTGAGGGCGACGGGCGCGACGAACTTGCGGGATTCGGCGCTATGCACGATGCCCTTGGCCTGGTCGGCGACCATCTCGACGAGAATTTCGATTGCGGCCTGGAAGCGGCCGGGAACACCGGAAGTAGCGCTGCTAGCGCACTTGATCAGGATCAGCAGGGTGACGATGCCAAGACCGATCGAGAAGAACAGGGTGTCAAGGTTCCAGACACTCCAGTCAATGATCGCAGTCTGGGCATGACCCGTGCTGTTCAGGTGGGTCAGGTGGTGGACGATATATTCGCCAGCGGTGGGTGCGTGGGCTTCGTGGCCAGTACTCATGGTCAGGTCTTCACCAAAAATGCAAACAAATTCGCCTTAAGCGCCACGACCAACCCGATGAACAACGCCAACCAATGGACGTCTGGATACACGAGTTGAACGGTCGCCAACAATCCTACGGTTGACGCGATCTTCAGAAACTCGCCAACAAAAAACGCAAGCGGGTACGACGCAGCCGGCCGCTTTGAAACAAAGTGCAGGCGCAGGGCGAACAACAAATTGGGAAGAACACAGGCTGCGCCTCCCAACGCCGCCGACAACGCACCGCGCACCCCTGTAATCGCTCCGACGATCAATGCCGTCAGAATTGTCGCGCCTATCTGCAGGAATACCGCTTTGAACATGGCTCTCTGCGTGGCACGCCGGGTGTTGCGCCGTCCGCCGTACGAAAAACACGCGGATCCTACGGGTTAACCGTGACAAAGTCAATTACTGACGCACCGCAACATCGCATCCGGGGCTTGAAATTCCGCGGTTCGCCACAAGGGGTGCTTGACATGCCCGAAAAACATATCGATGATAATCGACATGAACAAGGATTACTCCCGGGCCATCCCCGAAACGTGGCGTGACATTTCCGCCATTTTTGCCGCGCTGGGCGACGAACATCGCCAGCGCATCCTGCTTACCTTCGAGCCGGGTGAGCGCCTCAACGTGGGGCAGATCGCAGAGGTCTCGACCCTCGCCCGATCCACGGTTTCCCACCACCTCAAGGTGCTCCGCGAGGCGGGCGTGCTGATCGCCGAGCGGCAGGGCAAGGAGATTTACTTCCATGTAAACAAGCCTTTCCTGCAAGACGCCTTCGGCAAGGTGACGACTTACCTCGACACCGATCTCTGATCCACTCCGCACGAATCATGCGAAATCTCGTCAAGTCCGTTCTGCGCCGGATGGCCGGCCTGCTGTTCCGTGTGCGGGTCGCCGGATCGCTGCCCGATGTCCGCTCGCGCCTGCTGGTGGTCGCCAACCACGAATCCTTCCTCGATGGCCTGCTCCTCGGGCTGTTCCTGCCCCTGGACCCGGTGTTCGTGGTGCACACCGGTGTGGTGCGCAATCCGCTGTTCCGGCTGATGTTGAGCCTGGTGGATTACCTCGCGGTCGACCCCACCAGCCCGATGGCGATGAAAAAGGTCATCCGTCTTATAGAAGAGGGAAGACCGGTGGTGATCTTTCCGGAAGGACGCATCACCACCACCGGCAGCCTGATGAAGACCTACGACGGCCCGGCCTTCGTCGCCGCCAAGACCGGCGCGATCATCCTGCCGGTGCGCATCGACGGCGCGGCGCGCAGCTACTTCTCGCGGCTCGCGGCCCATGTGCCGAAGCGCCTGTTCCCGCAGATCAGCTTGTTCCTGCGCCCCACCACGACGATCCCGATTCCGGTGGCGCCCACCGCCCGCCAGCGTCGCCGCAAGGCTGGCGAAGCAATGCGTCGGCTGATGCAGGACATGATCTTCGCCACCCGCCCCACGCAAACCCTGTTCGAGGCGCTCCTCGACGCCGCCGACATCCAGGGCCACGGCCACACGCTGGTGGAGGACATGAAGCAGATCGAGTACAGCTACCGCGACCTCATCAAGATGTCGCTCGTGCTGGGGCGCGTGGCCCTCCGTCGCTACAGCTGGTACGACAGGTCGATCGGCCTGCTGCTGCCCAACGTGGCGCCCACGCTGGCGCTCATCTTCGGCCTCACCGCGCGCCGCCGCACCGTGGCGATGCTCAACTACACGGCCGGCGTCGATGGCATGCAGGCGGCCTGCACGGCGGCGCACATCGGTACCATCATCAGCTCCCGCGCCTTCGTCGAGCAGGCCAAGCTCGGCGACAAGCTGGCGGCCCTCGACGGCGTGCGCATCGTGTGGCTCGAAGACCTGCGCGACGAGATCACCCTTGTCGACAAGCTGTGGCTGATGGCATGGGCGTTGCCCTTCCCCCGCGCCGCGCTGGCGGCCGGCTCACCGGAAGACGCCGCGGTGGTGCTGTTCACCTCCGGCTCCGAAGGCAAGCCGAAGGGTGTCGTGCTGTCGCACCGGGCGCTGCTCGCCAACATCGCCCAGATCCGCGCGGTGGTGGATTTCTCCGTCGACGACAAGATCCTCAACGCGCTGCCGCTGTTCCACTCCTTCGGCCTCACCGCCGGCGGGCTGCTGCCGGTGCTGGCCGGTGCCAAGGTCTTCCTGTATCCGTCGCCGCTGCACTACCGGGTGATCCCGGAGCTCGCCTACGACCGTAACTGCACGGTGCTGCTGGGCACCAGCACCTTCCTGGGCAACTACGCCAAGTTTGCCCACCCCTACGATTTCTACCGCCTGCGCTACGTGATCGCCGGCGCCGAGAAGCTCGCCACGCCGGTGCGCGACCTGTGGTTCGAGAAGTTCGGCATCCGCATCTTCGAAGGCTACGGCGCCACCGAGACCGCGCCGGTGCTGGCCGTCAATACGCCAATGGCCTTCCGCAGCGGCACGGTCGGCCAGCTTCTTCCGGGCATCCAGCAACAGCTGGTGCCGGTGCCGGGCATTCCGTCCGGCGGCATGCTCCACGTGAAGGGCCCCAACCTGATGTCCGGCTACCTGCGCGTCACCGCGCCCGGCCAGCTCGAGCCGCCCGCCTCGGCGCAGGGTGAAGGCTGGTACGAAACCGGCGACGTGGTGGAGATCGACGACGACGGTTTTGTGAAGATCGTCGGCCGGGTCAAGCGCTTCGCCAAGGTCGCCGGCGAGATGGTGTCGCTGGAATCCGTCGAGAAGCTCGCCGCCGCAGCCTCGCCCGGCGCTGCCCACGCCGCCTCGACCCAGCCCGATCCCAGCCGCGGCGAAAACATCCTGCTGTTTTCCACCGATCCGGCGCTCACCCGCGAACGCCTGCAGGCTGCCGCCCGTGACGGCGGCTGGCCAGAGATCGCCGTGCCGCGCCGCGTCGTTCTCGTCGAAGCCCTGCCGCTACTGGGCACCGGCAAGATCGACTACGTCACCCTCAAACAATGGGCCGAGAAGGCCTGACAACCCGGAGCCTCCATGCGCCACCGCACCCTTGCCACGCTCGTCGCCGCAGCCCTCATCTCCACCGGCTGCGCCACCTGGTTCGATCCTCCCCAGAAGACCCACCGCGCGAGCGTCGTCGATTATCTATATCCGAAGGACGAGCGGCCCGCCCTCAAGCCGACCGTTCCCGAGCTGCACCTGCCGCTGCGCGTCGGCATCGCCTTCGTGCCCGGCAACCTGTCGGGTGACCTGCCGGAAGTCGAACGCAACAACCTGCTCAACCGCGTCAAGAACGCCTTCTCCAACCGGCCCTACATCGACAGCATCCAGGTGATCCCGACCACCTACCTGCGCAGCGGCGGCGGCTTCGGCAACCTGGAGCAGGCCGCCCGCATGTTCAACGTGGATGTGGTCGTGCTGCTCTCCTACGACCAGATGCAGTTCAGCGACAACAACCGGCTGTCGGTCTTCTACTGGACCATCGTCGGCGGCTATCTCGTCAATGGCAGCCAGTACGACGTGAGCACGCTGGTGGATGCGTCGGTCTTCGACGTGGCGAGCCGCCAGCTGCTGTTCCGCGCCCCGGGCACCAGCCAGCTCAAGGGCAGCTCGCCGCTGGTCAAGTTTGGCGAGGCGTCCCGCGAAGCCCGCACCGAAGGTTACCGCCAGGCCGTCGACGCGCTCATCCCGCAGCTCGACGCCCAGCTCGAAGCCTTCAGGCAGCGGGTAAAGGAGCAGAACGCCGCCCGCATCATCCACACCTCGAGCCGCTCCGGCGGCGACGGCGGGCTCACCGGCCTCGGCCTGTTCGGCGCGACAGCCGCCGTCGCGATCTACCGTCGTCGTGCCGCTTGAGCATTGGCGCCTCGGGTTGCCGGTTGGGCTGCTCGTGATCGCCAGCCTGCTGCCGGGCGAGGCGATGGAGCTGAACCGCCGGGCTGTCGCCGAAGGCCAGCTGTGGCGACTCTGGACAGGCCAGTTCTGCCACTGGTCGCTGCTCCATCTGGCCGGCAACCTGGCGGCGGCGGTGGCGATCTGCGTGATCGCCGGCCGGCCGATCCGCCCGTGGCTGGCCGCGCTGCCGCTGGCGGCGCCGCTGCTTTCCCTCTTCCTGCTGGCGGCCGCGCCAGGGCTGGAGCGCTACCGCGGCCTGTCCGGGCTGATCGCCGTGCTGGTGGTCGGCGCGGCGGTTGAAGGTGGGCTCGTCGGGCGCCTGCTGGCCGCGGCCTACGTCGCCAAGCTGGGTTTCGACGCCTTCACCGGCAGCCCATCAGCGCTCCTGCCGGAGGGCATCGCCGTCGCCTGGCCGGCCCATCTGGGCGGATTGTTGCTGGGCCTCGCCACCGCCGGCTGGCTTCATATGAGACGAAACACCCGATGAATCGCCGCCATTTTCTGCTGGCCGGGCTGGGCGCCTCGGCGCTGCTGGGCGTCGGCGCGGCCAGTGCCGCCCGTCAGCGGGTCTGGAACCCGTGCCGCGCCGCGCTGCCGCCGGACATCCTTGGCCACGATATCGTCCGCGCCGCCTGGGATGGCCTCGACGCGAGCAAGGTGTGGGACGTCCACGCCCACCTCGCCGGCACCGGCGACAGCGGCGGAGGCATCCGGATGAACCCGCGGATGCTGAGCCCGCTCCACCCCACCGAGTACATCCAGCGTCTGTTCTACCTCAACGCCGGCTGCGCCCACGAGGCGCCGGGCCGGGTGGATCAGAGCTACGTGGAGCGCCTGCACAACCTGGCTGACGGCATGCGGCCCGGCTTCAAGCTGGTGCTCTTCGCCTTCGAGCAGACCCACGACGCCAACGGCCAGCCGCGCCCCGATCTCACCGCCTTCCACGTGCCCGACCGCTACGCCCGCGACGTGGCCCGGGCCCATCCCGCGTACTTTGAATGGGCGTGCTCGATCCACCCGCTGCGGGAAGACTGCGTCGAGGCACTGGAAGCCGCGGTGCGCGACGGCGCCCGGGCGGTGAAATGGCTGCCGCCGGCGATGGGCATCGACCCGGCTTCGCCCACCTGCGATCGCTTCTACACCGCGCTGGCCCGGCTCGACATCCCGCTCATCACCCACGCCGGCGAGGAGAAGGCCGTCCACGGCGCCGGCCGCCCGGAATGGGGCAACCCGCTGCGCCTGCGCCGGGCGCTGGACCACGGCGTGCGGGTGGTCGTCGCCCACTGCGCAACCCTCGGCGAGGATCGCGACGAAGACCGCCGGCATGGCGGCAAGGTCGCCAGCTTCGATCTCTTCGCCCGGCTGATGGCCGAACCGCGCGCCGAAGGCCGCCTGTTTGGCGACATCTCGGCGATCACCCTGCGCAACCGGCGCATCGACGTGATCCGCCAGCTCGTCGAGCGCGACGACTGGCATCCGCGTCTGCTGTTCGGCACCGATTACCCGCTGCCCGGCATCCTGCCGCTGGTATCGCCCGCCCGGCTGGCCGCCGAAAAACTCCTGCCGGCCCACGCCGTGCCGGTGCTTGAAACCATTAGCGAGCACAATCCGCTGCTTTTCGATTTCGTCCTCAAGCGCACGCTGCGCGCGGGGGCCCACCGTTTTGCCACCGGCGTCTTCGAGACGCGGGCCTTCTTCGACCGGAAAACCCCATGAGTTCCCAGTTCCGGCTGCTCCGCGAGCAGCGCTTCCGCCCGTTCTTCCTGACCCAGTTTCTCGGGGCGTTCAACGACAACCTGTTCAAGAACGCGCTGGTAGTGCTGCTCACCTTCCAGGCGGCCAGCTGGACGACGATCGACCCGGCGCTGCTGGCCAACCTGGCGGCGGGGATCTTCATCCTGCCCTTCTTCCTGTTCTCGGCCAGCGCCGGGCAACTGGCCGACAAGTACGACAAGGCCTGGCTCACGCGGCTGGTGAAGGTGCTGGAGATCGCCATCATGGCGGTGGCGCTGACGGGTTTCCTGGCCCACAGCCTGGCGGTGCTGCTGGGCGCGCTGTTCCTCCTCGGCTGCCACTCCACGCTGTTCGGGCCGGTGAAGTACGCGCTGCTGCCCCAGCACCTGCACGAAGACGAGCTCGTCGGCGGCAACGCGCTGGTCGAGGCCGGCACCTTCGTGGCGATCCTGCTCGGCACGCTGGTGGGCGGGCTGCTGGCCGCGGCCGATCACGGCGACCTGTGGATTGCCGGTGGCGGGCTGGTGGTGGCCGTGGCCGGCTATCTCAACAGCCGCGGCGTGCCGCCGGCCCCGGCGCCGGAGCCCGGGCTGAAGGTCAATCCCAACCCGATCTCGGAAACCTGGCGCAACATCGGCTTCGCCCGCAAGGATCGGCCGGTGTTCCTGGCGATCATGGGGATCTCGTGGTTCTGGCTGTACGGCGCGCTGTTCCTGGCTCAGTTTCCAGCCTACGCCAAGAACGTGCTGGGCGGCGGTGAGGGCACGGTGACGCTGCTGCTGGCCACTTTCACGATCGGCATCGGGCTGGGCTCGCTGCTGTGCGAGAAGCTCTCCGGCGGCCATGTGGAGATCGGGCTGGTGCCCTTCGGGTCGATCGGGCTCACCCTGTTCGGGCTGGACATCGCGCTGGCCTCGCCGTCGGTGGTGCCAGCCGGGGCGCCACTAGCGATCAGCGCGGTGCTGGCCCAGCCGGGCATGTTCCGGGTGCTGCTGGCGCTCCTGATGCTGGGGGTGTTCGGCGGCTTCTTCATCGTGCCGCTCTACGCGATGATGCAGAGCCGCTCGGCGCCCGCCCAGCGGGCGCGGATCATCGCCGCCAACAACATCCTCAACGCGCTGTTCATGGTGGTCGGGGCGCTATCGGCAGGGGCGCTGCTCGGCGCCGGGCTGACGATTCCGATGCTGTTTGGCGTGGCAGCGCTGATGAACGCCGCGGTGGCGATCTACATCTACCGGCTGGTGCCGGAGTTCCTGCTGCGCTTCATCGTGTGGCTGCTGGTGCACAGCGTGTATCGCCTGCGCACCGAGGGCGTCGAGCACATTCCGGCCGAAGGCCCGGCGGTGCTGGTGTGCAACCACGTGAGCTTCGTGGATGCGCTGGTGATCGCGGCGGCGTGCCGGCGGCCGATCCGCTTCGTGATGGACCACCGGATCTTCCGCTGGCCGGTGCTCTCGTTCGTGTTCCGCCACAGCCGGGCGATCCCGATCGCGCCGGCCAGAGAGGACGCGGCGATGATGGAGGCCGCCTTCGCCGAGGTGTCGAAGGCGCTGGCCGAGGGCGAGCTGATCGGGCTGTTCCCGGAAGGGAAGATCACCGCCGATGGCGAGCTGTGCCCGTTCCGCCCGGGCCTTGCGCGCATCCTCGAGGCCAACCCGGTGCCGGTGGTGCCGATGGCCCTGCGCGGGCTGTGGGGCAGCATGTTCTCGCGCAAGGACGGCCCGGCGCTGTCGCGCCCTTTCCGGCGCGGCCTGTTCAGCCGGATCGAGCTGGTTGCCGGCCCGGCCCTGCCGCCGCAAACCGCCAGCCTGCCGCAGGTTCAGCTGCAGGTTGCGGCGCTGCGCGGCGACTGGAAGTAGACCCTCAGGCCGCCAAGACAGCCCGGATCGGCTGCACGTTGCCCCCCAGCCGCGAGGCCAGGCGGGGCCGGACGAGCACCACCGCCATCGTGACCGCACACACCAGGATCACGATGAAGAGCGCGATGAAGCCGCTGTAGCCGAAGGCGTTGGTGAGCGGCTTGGCCACTCCGATGAAAGCGGCGTAGATCCACGACGAGGCGCTGATCGCCCCGAACACCGAGGGCAGCGTGGCGGCCTTCAGGGCGTCGTCATGGCTACTCCGGAAGGTCGGAAACGCCACCAGATGCAGGGCCAGGCTGTTGATGGTGAGCACCGCCACAACGGTGAGCTTGGCCAGCAACTTGGGCTTGCCGAGCAACGCGTCAAAATCGAGACCAAGATCAAGAACGACGATCGCCACACCGGTAGCCCACAGCACGGCAAGGGCAATCGTTGCAAAAACGGCTGCCCGCTGGAGCAGGCCCGAATCGATGCGCTCGCGCCCGAAGATCGCGTAATCACCAATGGCCACGGCCGAGGCTGCACCCGCCAGGGCGAGCAGGTGAAGGTAGATCATGAACATCCGGGACGTTGCCACGGGATCGATGGTGAGTTCCATGGTTATCAGCGCTTCGTCATCTTGCGGTAGAGATATTCGATCGAGGTGTGCATCGCCTTGACCGCCGTATTGAGTTCGTGGATTTCGTTGGCCGAGGCGTGCTCACCGTCGACGAACTCCACCTTGTCGAGCTTGGCACCGGGCTCGGAGTTGGACGCCGCGAGGGCAAACTCCCGCACCTTACGGACCGGCACGATCACCTGTTGACGGATGAAGAGCAGCAGACCGGCCACGCCGACGGCGATCGCCCCCAGCGCCAGCCACACCTGGCGGTCGAAACGCTGGACGAAGCCGGCAAAGCTGAATTCCAGGGGAATCGCCACGCTGATCACGCCGGCGAGCTTGCCCTCCTCATAGCCGTAACCCTGAGGTCCGGGGTAGAGCGCAGCAACCGCGGCCGGCGCCTCGGCGGGCACCCCGTGGCAGCGCAGACAGCCCTTTTCCGCCACCAGGCGGCGGGCGTACAGCAGCTGACCGTCGCGGACTTCGCTGTACTCGGTTGCCCCGGATTCGCGGATCGCGTTCATCGCCACCTTGTCGAATTCGGACGGCGCATTGTTGGGGTTCATGAACCGGTCGGACGTCATCCGGAACTTGGCCTTCGCCGGCGAAGCCATCGTGATGTCCGACAGCTCGCGCTGCACCAGCGCGGGGTTCTTGCGATGGAAGGCAGCCAGGTTCGACATGGTCGAATCGCCGCCGGCCGCCGTCGAAGACGCCTCGCGCTCCAGGAAGCTGCCCACCTGCAGTTTGGGATCGCGGGGATCGTCCTTCACCCACACGCCGCGATAGCGGGTGGCCCATTGGCCAAAGTTATCCACCATGTCCGCCACGGTGCGGGCCTGGTTGCGGATCTCGCTCACATAAACGGACGAGCCGATGAGATAGCTGGCCATTGCCGCCACGAGCGCCAGCACGATCAGGATCAGCGTGAATTGATAGGAAAGGGAGAGTTTCTTGAAGACGTTCATGGAGATTTCGGTCAGGCCAGCAATTCACGGAGAAAATCGGACCGCGCCTTGCCGCTATTCACATGGGCGGCAACAGCTTCGGCAAAGACACCGACAGGAACACCATCGGGATGTTTTGAATAGAGCTCGTCGAGAACGTCATCGACCATCATGCTGGCGACCGGGCCCGCGTATTTCCTGAGCAGGATTCGCGCGCCTTCTATCACGACGTCAATTTCGGGAAGGGGCTGATCGATTCTCGCCACCGCTTTCAGGGCGGGCTCGGCGGATGGGACGACCCCCATCGCAACCGACTTGAGCGCATCGAGAATTGCCGCTGCCGTGCGGCTGATGAATCCCGTCGCACCAGAAGCGACGGCCATGCCTTCCATGCCGGAAAGCAGCGAATTCGTCATGAGGAATAGCGGCGTCGCGATGCCGTTGCGGCGCATCTGCCTTCCGAGGCGGAAACCGCTGCCGCCATTGGCCAGGGACGCTGCGTCGCAGAAGACCGCACCGAAGCTCGCGGATGCGCACATCCTGAGCGCGTCCTCGACGGAATCGGTGATCTTCGCGACCTTCACGAGGCCCGGCGGAACGACCCTGGCATCGGTGGTAACAAACAGAACAGCTGTCGACATGGGGAATTCCCGGTTCGCAAGTTCATGAAGCGAGATGTCATCAAAATCACCGACAAGGTGCGTTTCGACTTCGTGGCGGTCCATGAATCACAATCTGACAAATGATTGTCAAATTATGCAAAGAGGCGAACGGAATTCCCTTCTATAACCTTCGATCTATGTGACGGAAATCACGACCGACATTCCGATGAATTGAACCAATTTGGGTTAATTCAAAACATGTCAATGATTCATTAAAACCAATCAATTCGCGAAAATAGATTCTGGAATAATCGACAGGGTTTTTTCCCCGGCGGAGAACCAAACTTCCCCATCTTGAATGGTGCAGCCTAATTCCATGGAGCGCTCGGCCAATCCGGCGAGTGCGCGGGAACTTTCCACATTCAGCGAAAAAATCTTCAGGTTCTGAAGACGGCTGAGAGTCGCGCTTTCCTTTTGCCACCAGATATCGACGGTGCGGCCACCATAGGCCAGCACGATGACCTCATCGGCCCGTCCGGCAGCGCGGCGCAGCAGGCGTTCGTCAGGCAGGCCGACCTCGATCCATTTGAGGATCCGGCCGGTGTCGTCCTTCAGCCACAGGGCCGGTTCGTCGTCGGTGGAAATGCCCCGTCCGAACTGCAGGCGTTCGTCGGCATTTAGGGCGAAAGCGAGGATGCGCACCATCATCCGTTCGTCCGTCTCGGAGGGATGCCGGGCGATGGTGAGCCCGTGCTCGGCGTAGTAACCACGATCGAGGTCGGAGACGTTGAGGGTGGCGCGGAAGATGGTGGATTTGAGGGCCATGAACGGAATGCTCGGTCAGAAAAAGAAAAACCGGGCACAAGGCCCGGTTTCGACTGCTGGACGGACGGCTTACTTGCCGACGGCAGCCTTGGCCTTGTCGGCGGCTTCCTTGGCAGCGTCGGCGGTCGCGGCAACAGCTTCCTTGCCGGCTTCCTTCGCAGAGCCAGCGGCGTCCTTGGCGGCAGCGACGGCGTCCTTCGCGGCTTCCTTGCTGGCGTCGACGGCTTCCTTGCCGGCTTCCTTAGCAGCGCCGGCGGCGTCCTTGGCCGCATCGGTGGCGGAGCCGGCAGCGCTCTTGGCAGCTTCGGCGGCCTGCTTGGCGGCTTCTTCAGCCTTCTGGGCAGCTTCCTTGGCGGCATCGGCAACGGCGGGGGCCGGAGCCGGGGCGGGGGCGGGCTCTTCCTTCTTGGAACAGGCGGCAAGGCCAATGGCGAGGAGGGCGGCGAGAAGAACGGAACGGGTATTCATCGGATGAGTCTCCAACAGGATGTTGAGGGGTGCTCGGGTGAGCGGGTCGGGGCAGGGTGCCCGACTGCAAATGCACGCGACATCGTAACGCATGAACCCGCCGATTGGATGACATCGGCCGACAAAGAAAAAGGCCCTGACGGGCCTCTTTCGACGGACAGCTGCACCAGGATTACTTCACGCGGTTGCGGTATTCGTCGGTGCGGGTGTCGATTTCGATCTTGTCGCCGATTTCCACGAAGGCCGGAACCGACAGCTCGAAGCCGCTGGGGGCGATGCGGGCGGGCTTCAGGACCTTGCCGGAGGTGTCGCCCTTGACGGCGGGTTCGGTGTATTCGACTTCGCGGACGACAGTGGTCGGCAGTTCCACGGAGATGGCCTTGCCGTTGTAGAACACCACTTCGCAGGGCATGCCGTCGACCAGGTACTTGAGCGCGTCGGTCATGTTCTCGGCTTCGACTTCGTACTGTTCGTACTCGGCATCCATGAAGACGTACATCGGATCGGCGAAGTAGGAGTAGGTCACTTCCTTGCGATCGAGGACGACGATCTCGAACTTGTCGTCAGCCTTGTAAACCGACTCCGACGGGGCGCCGGTGAGCAGGTTCTTGAGCTTCATCTTCACGACAGCGGCGTTACGGCCAGACTTGTTGTATTCGGCCTTCTGAACCACGAGGGCGTCGCTGCCCACCATGATCACGTTGCCGGAGCGGAGTTCCATTGCGGTTTTCATGCTGTTTCCTGCTGTGCTGTTGATCGCGGCACGTGCCACGGATAAAAGGTAACTTATTATTCTATCTCATCTTTAAAGAACTGCACCAGGTTTTGGGCGAGCTCGCCCGCCTCGCGCAGACCGGCAGACCATGCCTCGCCGTGGGCGGCCAGCGCCGGGAGCGCCTGCCGGAAAGCCGACCAGGCTGCGGCCGCGCCCTGGCCCCGGTTCCATGCCTGCCAGAAGGCGGTGACGGCTTCAGCTGCAGCCGGTTCCAGCCCCGGCCGGTAGCGGGCCAGGAAGGCATCCAGTTTTTCGAGGTGGGCGTCCTCGTCCTGCACGTAGATGTGCCACACGAAGGGATGCGCCGCCCACTGGGCGCGGACGAAGGAATCCTCGCCGCGCACGAAATTCAGATCACAGGCCCACAGCAGCTCGTCGTACCGGGGCTGGGCAACGAAGGGCAGGATCTGCACGGTCAGGGCATCGCGCACCAGGCGGTCGCCGGCGCGCAGGTCGGTGAGGCCGAAGATCGGCGCCACGCAAGGCAGCGCCCGCCCTTCCGGCACCAGGCAGGTGACCGGCATCGGCCCCTGGCGCCACAGTTCGAGGAGTTCACCCAGGGCGGGCGTTTCGTAGCAGAACAGCGACACCCGCAGCTCGTCTGGACGCGGCAGCGGCAGATCCAGCGCCTTCCAGAACGCAGCGGGCGAAAAAAGCATCCGGCGGGCGTCGTAGTCGGCCTCGCGGAGCAGGCCACCGGTCTGCCGATCCAGCCCCGGAAAGAAGAAGTGCTGCCGTAGCGGCAGTCGCGGATGGGGCGACGGCAGGCGATGGCAGCCGGCCACCCAGTCTTCCGCGCTCAGGTATTCGAGATTGATCCACACCGGTTTCGGATCGCGCCGGGCCATCGCCTCGACAAAGTCATCCGGCAGGCTGCAGGCAAAGGCCGCGATCACCACCGCGCCGGGTTCCACGTCCGGAAAGGGCGCGGTCCATTGGCGGATCTCCACCCCTTCGACCTGCTGCACATCCAGCCCCGGAAGCACCGACGGCACCAGGCGGCAGGCGCTTTTCAGGTCGTCGATCCACAGGCGGACAGCGATGCCGTGTTCGGCCGCCAGTTGACGGGCAAGCCGCCAGCAGACACCCACGTCACCAAAGTTATCCACAACGGCGCAAAAGATGTCCCAGCAGGGCGCTGGAGAATGGGAGAGGGTCAAGGCTGGGGACAAACCGGGGAAAGGTGGACTGACAGATTGTGCACAAACCGGGTAAACGGCGCGAGGCTGAAATTCCTCAACAATCCGCACACACTTCGTGCCCTGCCGTGTCGACAGACTTATGAACTGCCCAAGTGGCTGAATGCGTTAGACTAAAGGGGGTTTTCCACAGAAAACCGGAAAGCGTTAACGTAAACAGTGTTTACATATAAATAAAAACTAACAACACCCTGTTGCGGAGACCACAGGGGCCAGGACGGCGCTGGCCGGAGTCAGAAACAAGAGAGGTAACCGCAATGCTGTCGATCATCGATCTCAGGGATTTCATCGACCTGGACAACGAAACCGTCCAGATCGTCAACGAAACCACCCAGCTTTCCGACGCCCAGGCCACCGCCCTGGCCCGCGAGCTGCTTCGCACCGAACGGGGCATCCACACCCTGCACGAGATGTTCCGGGAACAGATCGCCCAGGCGGCCGAGAGCCACGACATCTTCCGGGAGCGTGACCTGCGCAAGGCCTACACCTACTTTGCCCGCAAGTACCCGATGCCCCGGATGCTGTGAGTTCCGGCGGGCAATCTGTGCACAAAGTGGCGGACAGGACGGGTACAAACTGTGGGCAAGCGGTGATTCAGCGCAAGACTGAAAAACCCTCCCCAATTCGTCCAAGCGTTAACAGGCGCCCTTTCCAGAGCTTTTTCAAGTGAACAAATATATGAACAAAAAGGGTTTTATCGGGTTATCCACAGAAACAGCCCGAGCATAGTTAACAGTATCTTTTATATAAATAGAAAACTTATAAAACCCAGTTCTGCAGCCAGCTCGCCAAACCGGAGCCCAAAATGGGCTTCCAAAACTTTTTTGGTGTGAGGCGTTAAATTCAGCCCTGACCAGGCTGACGGCGCGATACCGGAACCGATACACTGCGCAGCTGACTTCCGGAGCGAGCCTTGCGTTTCGAACACCTCATCGAGATCAACGACCCTCTCAATCCGCTCATCGAACCCCTCAGCCGCGAGCAGGTGTGGGCCGGCCTGATGTACCGGGTCGATGAACCCACGGTCTTCCTGCCCGGACTGGAACGCTGTGTGATCTTGTCCCGTAGCGCCGACCGGGTCGAACGGGAACTGCATTTCGGCCAGGTCCGCATCCGCGACACGGTGACCTTCGCGCTCTACGACTGGGTGTGCTTCGAATCGGCTGCCAACGCCGAACACGCCGGCGGCAGGCTGACGATCAGCGTCGGTCAGCCCGAGCCCGGGCGGCTGTTCCTGCGTTTCGCTTACGAGACCACGTTGCCTGAAGGCGTTGCACGGGGCGAATTCCTGCAGGTGTCCGAGTTCGTCAAGTCCGCTTACCGGGAGTCGGACGTGGACACCGTACGCATCATCCGGATGATCGCCGCCAACGGCCGGCCCCAGTAGGCGTACGCCAGATCACGAAAAGACAAGAACAGCAGGAGATCCCATGACTATCGAACGACCCGCGATCCAATCCTTCCAGCCGCCGGTGCGCACCCTGATGGGCCCCGGGCCTTCCGACGTGCCGCCGCGGGTGCTTTCCGCCCTTGCCCGGCCCACCGTCGGCCATCTGGATCCGAGCTTCGTCGGCATGATGGACGAGGTGAAGACGCTGCTGCGCTATGCCTTCCAGACCCGCAACGACCTGACTTTCCCGGTTTCCGGGCCGGGTTCGCTGGGCATGGAGACCTGTTTTGTCAATCTGGTGACCCCGGGTGACAAGGTCATCGTGTGCGTGAACGGCGTGTTCGGCGGCCGGATGGTGGAAAATGTGCGGCGCCTGGGCGGCACGCCGGTGATCGTCGAGGATGCGTGGGGCGAGCCGGTGGATCCGGCCAAGGTTGAGGACGCCTTCAAGGCCAATCCGGACGCCCGGCTGTTCGCCTTCGTGCACGCCGAGACGTCCACCGGCGCCCTGTCGGATGCGGCAACCCTGGCAGCCATCGCCCGTCGCCACGATGCGCTGACGATCATGGATTGCGTCACGTCCCTGGGCGGCGTGCCGGTGCTGCTGGACGAGTGGGGCATCGACGCGGCCTATTCGGGCAGCCAGAAGTGCCTGTCGTGCACCCCGGGCCTGTCGCCGGTGAGTTTCTCCGAAGCTGCGGTGGCGCGCATCCGTGCCCGCACGACGCCATGCCCCAGCTGGTTCCAGGATCTGGGCCTGGTGCTGGGCTACTGGAGCGGCGCCAAGCGCACCTACCACCACACCGCACCGGTCAATCCGCTGTACGGCCTGCACGAATCCCTGGTGATCCTCGCCGAGGAAGGCCTCGAGGCCGCCTGGCAGCGCCATCGCGACAATCACCTGCGCCTGGCGGCGGGTCTGCAGAAGCTGGGGCTGGATTTCGTGGTGCGGGAAGACGCACGTCTGCCGCAGCTCAACACGGTGTGGGTGCCGCAGGGGGTGGATGAGGCCGCCTGTAGGGCGCGTCTGCTGAACGAATTCGGGTTGGAGATCGGTGCCGGCCTCGGCGCCCTGGCCGGCAAGGTGTGGCGTATCGGCCTGATGGGCCACTCGAGCCGCGCATCCAACATCGCCCTGTGCCTGGCGGCGCTGGAGACGGTGATCCGCGGCTGATCCGATTCTACGGATGTGCCAGCGAGGCAGCCGGCCCTAGCGGGTGGCTGCCTCGATTTCTTTCCGGCGCTGCTCGGCCTGCTGCTGGGCGGCGTCGAGCTGGTTGGTGATCTGGACCTGGGCGGCCCTGGCCTGTTCGGCCTCCTGGGCCTTGAGCTTCGCGGCGGTGGCGGCGCTACTGCCCGCGTCACCCAGGCCGCAGGCGCACAGCAGCAAGGATGCGGCGACGGACGCGACGCTGCCCGGCAGGGCGCGGGATGGAAAGCGACGGCCGGGTTGCGGATCTTTGGGGCTGGTTGGCATGGTGTTCTCCGGACAAGGGCAGGCCAAGGGCCATTCTGCGCCGTCCGGAGGGATGTCGGGGTGCTTCCCGGGCGGTGGCGCCATGCCGGCGGCCACCGCCATTGGGGCGGAAGGCCTTACTTCTTCGCGCCTTCGCCGCCGGCCACGCTCAGTTCGCCCTTCAGCTTGGCGATGCTCTTTTCGCCAAAGCCCTTCACGTTCTTCAGGTCGTCCAGGCTCTTGAACGGGCCGTGCTTGCTGCGGTAATCGACGATGGCCTGGGCCTTGGACGGGCCGATGCCCTTCACGCCGTCGAGGTCGGCCGGGGTGGCTGTGTTGATGTTGACCGCCGCGAAGGCGAGGTTGATGCCGGCAAGGCCGAGACCGAGGGCGCACACAAGGCGGGACAGGATGTTTTTCATGATGCTCTCCGGTTAAATGACCTTTGTATTTTACTGTAAAAAATAACACTAAATGCAAGCGGAATTTTCATGACTGATTTCGTTGTCGCCTGCACGTCCGGCAACATTTGGAGACTGTTTTCGCCATAACCGATGACAGCTTCGCGCGTTGAAGGGGGACATCCTCGCTGGAGCGCTCCATGAAACGCCTGATTGCCACTGTTCTCCTCGCCGCTTCCCTTGGCGGCTGCATCGTTGCGCCGGCGGCCCCGGGCTACTACGGCCATCGCCATCCGCGCTACGTGGAGCCACCGGTGGTGGTGGTGCCGCCCTACCGTGGTCACGGTGGCCCGCGCCACGGCTGGGATCGTGACCGGGGCGGCGACTACGGCCGGCGCTGGTAAGCCGCTGGCGTAAAGCTGGGCAAATTTCCGCCGGTGGTGGCGGGTTCGGGGTTATCTTTCGCCCTGAATCCTGATCGTCCCCCGCCGATGCACGCCGCCACCGCCCAGACCGCCCGCGAACACCGCCTGACCCTTGTCGAAGTGCTCGACATGCTGGTGGGCGACGGGCTTGTCGCGCAGATGGACGCCGAGGCGCTGCTGGCATCCCAGGCCCGCAAGCCGGAAGACATCCACCCGCTGCTGCTGGTGGGCCGCCAGAAATGGCCGTCGAAGCTGCCGCCGAACCGCCCGCTGGGCGCGGAGGAGCTGACCGAATGGCTGGCCGGGCGGGTCAAGCTCGACTACTACCGCATCGACCCGCTCAAGATCGACTTCGCCGCGGTGACCGCGGTGATGTCGTCGGCCTACGCGACGCGCTTCGGCGTGCTGCCGGTGCAGGTCGGGCTGCGCGAGGTGGTGGTGGCGACGACCCAGCCCTTTCTGCGGGAGTGGGAGAAGGAAGTCGCCGGCATCCTGAAGAAGGAGATCCGCCGGGTGGTGGCCAACCCGGCCGACGTGGCGCGTTACCTCGTCGAGTTCTACAACCTGGCCCGCTCGGTGAAGAACGCGGTGCAGAGCAGCGGCGGCCACGGGGGCGGCAGCAGCCTGTCGAGCTTCGAGCAACTGGTGGAGATCGGCCAGGCGAGCAACCGCCAGTACGACGCCAACGACCGCCACATCATCAACATCGTCGACTGGCTGTGGCAGTACGCCTTCGAGCAGCGCGCCAGCGACATCCACATCGAGCCCCGGCGCGACATGGGCGTGGTGCGCTTCCGCATCGACGGGGTGCTGCATCAGGTCTATCAGATGCCGATGCCGGTGCTGGTGGCGATGACCAGCCGGATCAAGATCCTCGGCCGGATGGACGTGGTGGAGAAGCGCCGGCCCCAGGACGGCCGCGTGAAGACCCGGGTGGCCAGCGGCAAGGAGGTCGAGCTGCGCCTCGCCACGCTGCCTACCGCGTTTGGCGAGAAGCTAGTGATGCGCATCTTCGACCCCGAGGTGCTGGTGCGCAACATGGTCGAGCTGGGCTTCTCGGAGCAGGACGAGGCGCGCTGGAAGTCGATCTCCGGCCGGCCGAACGGGATCATCCTGGTCACCGGCCCGACCGGCTCGGGCAAGACGACCACGCTGTACTCCACCCTCAAGCAGCTCGCCACGCCGGAGGTGAATGTCTGCACCATCGAAGACCCGATCGAGATGGTGGAGCCGGCCTTCAACCAGATGCAGGTGCATCAGGCCATCGACCTGGGCTTTGCCGAGGGCGTGCGGGCGCTGATGCGGCAGGACCCGGACATCATCATGGTGGGCGAGATCCGCGATCTGCAGACCGCCGAGATGGCGATCCAGGCAGCGCTCACCGGGCACCTGGTGCTCTCGACGCTGCACACCAACGACGCCCCGTCGGCGATCACCCGGATGCTCGATCTGGGCGCGCCGGCCTATCTGCTCAACGCCACCCTGCTGGGCATCATGGCCCAGCGGCTGGTGCGGGTGCTGTGCCCCCACTGCAAGGCCGCCCACCCGCCGACGCCCGAGGAAGAGGCGATCTGGGATCACCTGGTAGCGCCCTGGAAGGTCGCCCGGCCGCCGCGCATCCACCGGGCGGTGGGCTGCATGGAATGCCGGATGACCGGCTTCATGGGCCGCATCGGGCTGTACGAGATCCTGCTGATGTCGCCGGAGATCCGCAAGGTGGTGTCGGCCGATCTCGACCTAGCCCGGGTGCGCGAGCTGGCGATCCGCGAAGGGATGCGGCCGCTGCGGCTCTCGGGCGCGGCGAAGGTGGCGGCGGGCATCACGACCCTCGAGGAAGTGGTCAAGGTCGCTCCGCCCGCCGACGACGAAGGGCACTGACGCCCGCGGGCAAACCGCAACTGACGCGGCGCAGCAAGATCGGTTAGGCTGCGCGGTTTCGATCTGCGCCCGCCCCTCCGATGTCCGGTTTTCTCCACCAGCTCAACCTGGCCGCGCCCTTCTTTGCGCTGGTCTTCATCGGCTATGGGCTGATGCGTTTTTCCGGTTGGCCGAAGGCGATGTCCGAGAACCTGTCGCGCTTCGTGTTCTCAGTGGCGATGCCGGCGATGCTGTTCCACATGATGAGCGACCTGTCGCGCCTGCCGCCGGTGGATGCCCGGCTGTTGATCGCCTTCTTCGGCAGCTGCGTGATCGTCTTCGCCATCGGCCGGGTGGTGAGCTGGAAGCTGTTCGGCCTGGATGGCCAGGCCCAGTCGATCTTCGCGATGGGCGGGGTCTTCTCGAACAACGTGTTCCTGGGGATTCCCCTCGCCAAGGTGGCGCTGGGAGATGCGGCGATGCCCTCGGTGGCGCTGGTGCTGGTGTTCAACTCGCTGATCCTGTGGACGCTGGTGACGATCAACATCGAGTGGGCGCGCCACGGCAGCTTCTCGGTGAAGGGCTTCGCCAAGACCCTGCGCGGCGTGCTGACCAACCCAATCGTGGCGAGCATTTTGTGTGGCAGCCTGTTCGGGGTGTCGGGGCTCGCGGTGCCGGATCTCATCGACCGGCCGCTGGCGATGATCGGCCAGGCCGCCGCGCCCATGGCGATGATCGTGCTGGGGATGGGGCTGGCCGAGTACGGCGTGCGTGAAGGCTGGCGGATCAGCACCGGGATCACCGTGCTCAAGCTGGTGGTTCAGCCGGCCATCGTCTGGCTGCTGGCCCGGGCGCTCGGCCTGCCAACCATGGAGACCCAGGTGGTGGTGATGCTGGCGTCCCTGGCGGTGGGCGCCAACGTGTATCTGATGGCCCGCCAGTTCAAGCTGATCGAAGGCCCGGTGGCTGGCAGCCTGATCCTGTCCACCGCCCTGTCGTCGGTGACCACACCCCTGGCGCTGGCCCTGATGGGCGCGACGCCACCCTGATGCGGCCCGCCGCCGCGAACTCCGCCGGCTGCCGGCGGTCTTTCCGCTTTGCCTTTCCGTGAGTCGCCGATGCCCTCGTCTTCCCCGTTGAGCCGTTTCCTGCCGGCGATCGCGCTGATCGTGCTGTCCTGTACCTGGGGCTACACCTGGGTGCTGATCAAGCAGGCGCTCACCTACGCGTCGCCCTTTGCGGTGGCGGCCCAGCGCTGTGTGGGCGGCACCCTGGCGCTGATCCTCGCGGTGCGCCTGTCGGGCAAGTCGATGCGGCTGGCGGCGCCGGGGGCGACGGTGCTGATCGGGCTGGTGCAGGTGGCCGGCTTCACGCTGCTGCAGACATCGGCGCTGGTGGAAGGCGGCCCGGGCAAGACCGCGGTGCTGATCTTCACGATGCCGATCTGGACACTGCTGCTCGGTTGGCCGCTGCTGGGCGAACGGGTGCGCGGCAAGCAGTGGCTGGCGGCGGCCAGCACCCTGGGCGGGCTGATGCTGATCATCGAGCCCTGGAACATGCACACCAGCCTGCTCAGCAAGGCGCTGGGGCTCGGCGCGGCCCTGTGCTGGGCCGTGGGTACCATCCTCATCAAGCGGCTGCGTCAGGCGCGTCCTGTGGATCTGCTGGTGCTCACCATGTGGCAGATGATCTTCGGCTCGATCCCGCTGGCGATCATCGCCGCGGTGCTGCCCGGCCAGCCGACCCACTGGACGATGGACTACGTGCTGATCCTGGCCTTCCTGTCGGTGGCGAGCGTGGCCCTGTGCTGGTGGCTGTGGGTGTGGATCCTCGACCGGGTGCCGGCCTGGGAGGCCAGCCTGTCGGTGCTGGGTACGCCGGTGGTGGCGATCCTGTCGTCGCGGCTCACGCTGGGCGAGGCCTTTGCGGCCAGCGAGATCGCCGGCATCGTGCTGATCGGCAGCGGGCTGGCGCTGTTGTCGCTGTTCGGCTGGCTGGCGAGCCGGCAGGCGGCGAAGGCTTGATCAGAAGCTGAGGGTGCGCCAGGCTGGGTCGAGCGTCCGGCCGATGAAGGCCGCGGCGCCGGCCTGGGCGGTGAGCTGCGGGATCAGCTCGGCCGCCGGCACGCCGTGGCTGGCCAGCGCCGTGGGGCAGGCGAACAGCTTGACCCCGAAGGCCAGCGCCTCGCGGCGAAAGTCCGCCACCGTCTTGCCATCCGGGTTCCCGCTGCCGCTGGCGGCGCGGATGCCCTCGGCCACGCCGATCCGCAGCAGTTCCACCGAGCGGGCGGTGAAGTACATCTCCACCTCCACATCCATCGCTGCCGCCGCAGCAGCGAAGTAGAACGGCGTGGCGCACAGCTCGGACCGCGACGGATCGGCTGCCCACACCAGGATCGCGAGCTTGTCGGCCGGGCGGGGATCAGAAGGAAACGCAGGGCCGTCCGAAGTTTCCTTGCCCCCCGCGGGGGGCAGGCTGGGCGTAGCCCGCCCCTGGGGGCGCTTAGAAGTCACGGTTGTCCTCGTGGAACAGCGGCGCGGCAAAGTCGGCCAGATCGCGGAAGGCGTAGCGATCCATGAGGCGTTCGATCTGCGGCTGGGCCTCGGGCCAGGCCAGCAGCAGGCCGTCGGCCGGCGGTTCGGCGGCTTCGAGTTCCACCAGCCAGGCCTCGAAGGGCGTGCGGTTCATGGCGCGGGCCGACGGATCGAGCGCCGCGTTGGCGTCGATCAGGCGGGCGGTGAAGGGCGTCTTGACTGGGAAGACCGTCTTGCCGGCTTCGAGCAGCCCGAAGCCGCGCCCGGCATCCAGCGTGACGCCGAGGGGCTTGGGCGTGAACAGCAGAATCTCGCCGGAGAGCGCGATGCCGAACTGCGTGACGCCGACCCGATAACGCGCGCCACCCAGCGGCGAAAACCACAGGTGGCTGTCCGGGTGGTAGAGCAGGTCGTCGGGAAAGTCGCAGCCGCGCAGCTGGGCCATGGAGGGCTCCGGGCAGGAAATCTGGCGGAAGAGAATGGGAGTCGAACCCACCAGGAACCGCTTGACGGCCCCTCCTGGTTTTGAAGACCAGTCGCCCCACCGGGGGACGCATCCCTTCCGTTTCGGAAAAAATCGTTTGATCGAATTTTAGCGCATATCGAATCACGTTAGCGGCAATTCGCCGCGAATCCTGTGTTTTTCGTCGTGACCGCGGCCGACCTTGCGGGTGAAGCCGACGCGGTCGAAGAACTCGAGGATCTGGATCGCCCGCTTGCGCCCGAGGCCGGTGCGGTCGCGGAAGGCGGCGGCGCGGATGGCGCCGTCCGCCCCTTCGAGTTCGCCGGCGATCTGGCCGAGGCTGCGCACCGCGGCGGGGGCGTAGAACAGGTCGCGCACCACCTGAAAGGCTTCGCCGCGGGCGGCGAGGCGCTTGAGCAGGTCGCGGGTGGCGGCTTCGGGTTCGCCCAGGCGCAGCGCAATGTCGCGCACCCACGGCGGGTCGAAGGGATGTTCCACCAGCCACGGCAGCAGGGTGTCGGCGCGGCGCCGGTCGCGGGCGTCGAGTTCGACCCGGTGATCCGGTAGGTGCCAGGCAGCGCCGGTGCGGGCGAGGCGGCCGTCGGCGAGCCAGGCCTCCAGCCATTCGGCGAAGGCGGCGGCGGGCAATTGCGGCGCGAGC
>NZ_BSPX01000020.1:0-61712 GCF_030161255.1 Zoogloea oryzae | reverse complement strand
CGGCACCGGCACCATCCCCCGCCGCCGAAGCTGCGCCCCAGGCCGCCGCCGGCACCGAGCCCGCCCACGCGCCCACCCTGGTGGTGGATCGCCCGCTGCGCTCCGGCCAGCAGGTGTATGCCAAGGGCGGCGATCTGGTGCTGCTGGCCGGCATGAGCCCCGGCTCCGAGATCATCGCCGACGGCAGCATCCACTGCTACGGCCCGCTGCGTGGCCGCGCCCTGGCCGGCGCCCGCGGCGACACCTCGGCGCGCATCTTCAGCACCAATTTCGGTCCCGAGCTGGTCTCCATCGCCGGCGTCTATCGCACCTTCGAGCGCGGCATTCCGCAAGCCGTCGCCGGTCGTGGCGCCCAGGTCCGGCTGACCGGCTCGGACAACCTGCATACTCTCGAAATCAATCCGCTCCAGTACGACTGAAGCGCATCAACACCGAAGGGAACATCGTGGCACGCGTCATCGTAGTAACGTCCGGCAAGGGCGGCGTCGGCAAGACCACCACCAGCGCGAGCATCTCCAGCGGCCTGGCCCTGCGCGGTTACAAGACCGCCGTGATCGACTTCGACGTCGGCCTGCGCAACCTCGACCTCATCATGGGCTGCGAGCGCCGCGTGGTGTACGACCTCATCAACGTGGTCAATGGCGAGGCCAACCTGCACCAGGCCCTCATCAAGGACAAGCACTGCGAGAACCTCTTCATCCTTCCCGCGTCCCAGACCCGCGACAAGGATGCGCTGACCGAAGAAGGCGTCGAGAAGGTGCTCAAGGAGCTCGAGCACATGGGCTTCGACTACGTGGTGTGCGACTCCCCCGCCGGCATCGAGCGTGGCGCAGTAATGGCCCTGACCTTCGCCGACGAAGCCATCGTCGTCACCAACCCGGAAGTCTCCTCGGTGCGCGACTCCGACCGCATCCTGGGCATCCTGCAGAGCAAGAGCCGCCGCGCCATCGAAGGCCGCGAGCCGGTCAAGGAGCACCTGCTGGTCACCCGCTACTCGCCCAAGCGCGTCGAAGACGGCGAAATGCTGTCCTACAAGGACGTGCAGGAGCTCCTGCGCATTCCGCTGATCGGCGCCATCCCCGAATCCGACGACGTGCTGCAGGCCTCCAACCAGGGTCTGCCGGCCATCCACCTCAAGGAAAGCGACGTGGCCACCGCCTACCAGGACGTGGTTGCGCGCTTCCTCGGCGAAGACCGCCCGCTGCGCTTCGTCGCCTACGAAAAACCGGGCCTGCTGAAGCGGCTGTTCGGAGGCAAGTGAGATGTCGCTCCTCTCCTACTTTTTCGGCTCCAAGCCCAAGACCGCCTCGGTGGCCAAGGAGCGCCTGTCGCTGCTCATCGCCCACGAGCGCAGCGCCAACCAGCCGACGCCGGATTTCCTCCCGGCCCTGCAGCGTGAGCTGATCGAAGTCATCTCCAAGTACGTCAACGTCTCCGCCGACGACATCAAGGTCCAGCTCGGCAAGCGCGACAACTACGAGATCCTCGAAGTGGACATCACGCTGCCCGAACAACAGCCCAAGTAAGCCGGCTGCCGCCCGGATGGTGAAATTGGTAAACACTGCGGACTTAAAATCTGTTTTGTCAAGTCCTTTTTGCTTTTGCCGCCTGGGTGGAAAGTCAATAGTGGCAACGGTTTGCGAGCATCCAAAGCGTAGCTTCGTGGCTCGCCTCGATGCTCCGGAGCCAAGCAGGAGCCAGCAGAAAGTGGTGTAGGCTCCAGCGCATCATGTAATGCCCGAGTGGTGAAATCGGTAGACACAAGGGACTTAAACAATTTGAGCCTTCGGGGGGAAACGCCCGAAGTGAAGCCCGTCAAAGTCGGCGAAAGCCCTGGATGCTCCGGCATCCGAGCCAACGCCGAGCCAAGCCCAGCCTCCATGGTTGGGAAGGTGTAGAGAGCAGACGGCGGGCACCTACGGCCGCAAGGCTATGGTGAAGGCGTGCTCCAGACCACGAACAGCGCATGCGCTGGCGGCGAAAGCCGAAGTGGTAAGAAAATCCCTCGCCGCAAGGCGTGCCGGTTCGATTCCGGCCTCGGGCACCAATTTAAGCCGCTTCCTTTGGGGAGCGGCTTTCAGTTTTCTGCAGGCTCTGTGGGATGGTCGTGGGCTTCTTGAACCCTCGATCTCCCGCCATGAACGCCTCCAGCATATGCGGGATCAGCGTCGCCGCATCGACCGTCTCGCCATAGGTCTGCGCATGTAGCGCCGCGTAGCGGTCGAGGTCAGCCTTGAGGCTGGTCGGGCATGTGAAGGTCAGCTTGATGCTCTCGGTCTTGGGCAACGGTCCCAGCCGCAACTTGCGCGTGGTGCTCATCGCGAAGTCCCCCGATTGAAGAACAGTGGTTGATAGGGCCGCAGCACCAGATCCCGGTTGACGATGATGCGTACCGGCAAGCCGGGCCGCTCAGTCAAGGTGGGCTGGATGTTGAGGTTGCGGCGGGTCATCTCCTGCCCGACCTGGTTCACGCTGTCCTGCAGGCTGTCGCGTCCCGCGATGACGACCCGATTGCCGTCCTGGCGACTCTCGGGCGCGGCCAGCTCGGCACCGATGCCCAACAGCGTTGTCAGCGCAGCACCGGCAAAGATGCGATCCCAATGCCAATCGACGCCATCCTCCAGCCCGGCGTAGCCCGCCGGGTCGGCGCCTGCCAGGTTGTCCAGCGTTAGCGACGACGTGTCGGGCAGGATGATCCGGTTCCACACCACCTGCACCCGGCTCTGCCCATAGCTCACTTGGCTGTTGTAGCGGCCGAGGATGCGCGAACCCTGCGGGATCAGCAGGAACTTGCCGGTGGCCGTGTCGTAGATCGGCTCCGTCACTGTGGCGATCACGTCGCCCGGCAGATCGGATTTGATGCCCGTGACCAGCGCACCAGCGATCACGGTCCCGGCCATCACTTGGTACGGCGAAGCCGGCATTCTCAGGTTCCCGGAATTGCGGGTTTCCGTAGTTCCGGTTTTCAGGAACGCCTCTTTCTGGTCTTGTCGGTTTTGCACGGTGGTCGGATCAGCCGGCTGGGCAGCCGTTGAGGCCGGGCCTGCGGCCATCGGGTCGAAGCCCGATAGGCTGGGCGCCGCGTTGGCCGTGGCCACCTGCGTCGGCGCAGCAGCGACGCGCTGACCGCCCGAGCGGAAGAACACAGATGAACCTGCCGCCGCTTCCGATTCCTTGCGTCGTGCGTCGCGCTCGGCGGCGCCCGGGTCTTGACCGGGCGGCGTGTAGGTGGGCACCACGGGTTGCTGCGACTTCACGATGGCCGGACCCAGGTCGCCCGGCAGCGGTGGCCCCAACTCCGGCACCTGCGGTGGCAGCTTGGAGTAGTCGGTCGGAAGCCGGTCGAGTCCCTCGGAACGCGAGACACGATCGACGTTGTACAGCTCGGACGGTTCACTGGTGCTGCGCCGCTGCGGCTGCAGTGACCACATCAGCGCACCTAGCACGGAGACCGACAGGCCACCAACGAGCACAGCCAGCATACGCCGGTTCAAGCGTGTCACCGGGCGCGGCTGTGCGCGCAGAGCCGCAGCTTCGGGAGCCACCTTGCCCGCCTGCGGCGCGGCAAGGTCAGGGGTGTCGTCCTGGCTCATGGTCATTTCCCCCGCGCGATGCCATCCGTGCGCTCGATCCGCACGATGTCGCCCTTGTCACCGCCCAGGCGCAGCTCGGCCGCGCCGAACAGCCGATCCACGATGTAGTACGGTGAACGGAAACGGTAGTTCACCAGTTGCCCGTCGCCCTGCGCGCCGATCACGAACAGCGGCGGCAGCTCACCTTGGGCGATGCCCGGCGGGAACTGGATGTAGACTTTCTCGCCGTCGTCGAAGGTGCGTAGCGGTTTCCACGGCGCATTGCTGCCACTGATGGCGTAGCGGAAGCGAATCTTTTCCAGCGACAGGCCGGTATCAACCGGCGCCGTCGCCTGCGCGGCTTGTGCCTGGCGTTGCAGGGCCAGCATCCGATCTTTCGGGTATTCCCACGACACCGAAGCCATCCAGGCACGTTCGGTCGAGGTCAGCTCGATCAGGTAAGTGCGCCGACTGGTGGTGACGACCAGATTGGTCTTGAGGCCCGAGCGGATCGGCTTGACCAGCACGCTGACGCGCAACGCATCACCTGTACCGCTGGAGGTGTCACCGACAATCCAGCGCACGGTATCGCCGGCGGCGACCGTTACGAGTTCCTCGCCGGGTTGGAGAGAAATCACAGTGACCCGTCCCGGCGCCGCATAGACCTGATACAGCGCACCATCGGTGAAGGGCCAGACTTGGATGGCGTTGACATAGCCCTCACGCGTGGGCGCGATACGCGCCTCGGCATTGGCACGCGATACCCGCAACTTCTCATCGGCGGGCTCTGGTGCCGTCTTGGCCTCGACGCTCTCGGGCAGAGGTTTCATCTGCGCCGGCATCGGCAGCACCTTCGGCACTTCGACCACTTCAACCGGCTTGGGTGGCTCGGGCAATGGCTGCGCTTGCACCGGCTCATCGAGTGCGATGGTCGGTGGCGGCGTGCCCTTCGTGGCGCAGCCCTGCAACGATATTGCAGAGGCTGCAAGCATCAACGCAAAAGCGTAAAAACGGAAAGACTGGTTCATGGCTTGGCTCCTTCGGCAGCATCGAGTTCGCGGCTCCACGACAGTCCGTTGACGTAGATGCCCAATGGGTTTTTGCGCAACCGCTGCTCGGTGCGCGGGGTTTGCAGGACGGTGGAAATCACAGCGTTCCAGCGTTCGGTGCCAGCCGGTGCGCCATTGACAAAGTGCTGTTCTGTCCAGCGCACGTTGAATGACGTGTCGCTGGCGCGCACGACGCTGGTGATCTGCACCGTGATCGATTCCTTGCCCACGCGGGTGAACGGGTCATGGGTGCGTGCGTAGTCGTTGAGTACGGCCGCGCCCCGGTCGGTGGTGCAGTCGTAGGCGTCGAGCCAGTTCTGCCGCACGACGATGGGGTCGATGGACAATGAGCGCACCAGCGTGACGAAGTGCGCCAGGTGGTAAGCGATCTGCGCATCGTTCGGCCGGTACGGCGTGGCGGCCTCGCCGACAGCACGCACCTGGCCGGTCTTGTCCACCTCCACTACGAAGGGCGTGACTATGGACTGCGCCGAGCGCCAGACCAGTCCCCCGGCCATCAATAGCGCGAGCACCAGACAGCCAAAGGCCATCAATCGCCAGTTTTTGGCCTGCACGCGGGCGGAGCCAATGCGCTCGTCCCACACCTGCGCGGCGGATTGGTAGGGCGTAGCAGGCTGCGGCGTATCGGCGTAGCGCACCTGCGGTCGTTTGAATCGCATGGTTGTTCTCCTTATGAATCAGAATCGTGCAGGCTCGGGCCGCTGCTTGAACCACCGCCGTCGCCCCCACGCAGCGTGTGGGCGGCAGTGGATGCGGCATGGCTGATCTGTTGGCGACGGTGCAAGCGCTTGGCCCAGGCGGGTTGCGCCTGCTGCTGGTCGGCTGCGCCGGAATTGGCTTCGTTGGCGGTGGATTGGCCTGATGCGGCAGCGCCGCCAGATGCCGGCCCCGCATCCTCGGAACGGAAGGCAGCCGCCGCCCGCTCCTTAAGCGAGCGCATGCCATCGGCGGCTTTCTGGCCAACCGCCTGCGCGCCGGTCTTGGCGACATTGCCCAAGCCAGCAGCGGCACCCTTGAAGCCACCGCCAGCGGCTGCGGAACCGGCTTGATAGGCCGAGCGCGCACTGCCTGCGGTCGAGGCCGCAGTACGCGCACCGCTGGCGGCCATCTTGGCGGCAGCGGGTGCCATGCGCGCCCCGGCCGCCACAGCGCTGCCCACGCCGGTCGCGGCAGCACCAACCGCGACAGCCGTACCGGCCGCGCCCATCGCTGCACCCGCCATCGCACCCGCGCCGAGTTGCGGCGCTCCGGACACCAGCCCGGTAGCGATGCCCGGCCCGAAGATGCCGAGCGCGAGCATAGCGAGCGAGGCCAGCATCACCACCAGTGCGTGGTCGATGGACGGTTCACTGGGTGTGACTTGGAACTCGGCGAAGAGGCCAGTGCCGATGCCTACGATCACGGCCAGCACCAGCACCTTGATGCCTGAGGACACCACGTTGCCGAGCACCTTTTCGGCGAGGAAGGCGGTTTTGTTCCACAGCGCGAACGGTACCAACACGAAGCCGGCAAGCGTGGTCAGCTTGAATTCGATCAACGTAACGAAGAGCTGCACCGCCAGCACGAAGAAGCTGATGATGACGATCAGCCAGGCGAGGAACATCACGACGATGGGCGCGATGTTGATGAACACCTCCGGGAACCCAGCCATCTCGCTGATCTGCTGCAGGATGGGCGCAGCGGCGTCGATGCCGGTCTTGGCGAGGCGCCCCGGCTGCAGGAAGGTCGCCATGGTCAACGTCGAACCGGAAGCCGTCAGGCCGAGGCCGGCGAAGGACCGGAACACGATGCCGGACAACCAGTTGAAATTGCCGATGATGTAGGCGAAGGCTCCCACGTAGAGCACCTTGCGCAGGAGCTTGGCCATCACGTCTTCGCCCTGGCCGGTGGCATGCCCCAGGGCCCAATAGAGGCCGGCCAGGGTCATGTCGACCGCCACCAGCGTCGCGGTCAGGAAAGCGACTTCACCGTGCAGCAGGCCGAACCCCGAATCGATGTACGTGGAGAAGACATTGAGGAAACGGTCGATGACGGAGACGTCGTTCATGGCCGCATCCGTCAGTTGCCGTAGAAGTTCACGGATTGCGGCGTGTACGCCGTGCCACTGCCGATGAAGCGGCGCGTCACCTCACGTCCACGCTCAACAGCGGCGGCTTGCCGCGCCAGTTCCAACGAGGCCGCACGGCCCTGCGTGAGTTGGAGTTGCTGGGTCTGGATGGACTGCTTGGCTTGCAGGGCCAGGAGCTGGTTGGTGGCCTGCATGGCCTGCAAGGCGCCGGTGGCCGATTGACTCTGGTCGACCAGATCGGCCAGCACACCCTCATCCTGGTTCAGGTTCTGCGACACCTGCGCCTGCATGCGCATGGCGGTCTGCAAGCCCTGGAGCGTGTTTTGCCAACGCTGGTGCGCATCCTGGAACATCTGGTTCCCGCTCACGCTGGCGGCGTACTGCTCCGGGTAGAGTTGCGCGAACTGCTGGTCCATGTTTTGGATGTCGAAGGCCAGCCCACGCGCCTGGGCGATCAGTTGCCGCGTCGTGTCCAGATTGGACCGCAGACGATTGACCACGTTGAACGGCAGACTTGCAAGGTTGCGAGCCTCGTTCATCAAAGACTGCGCTTCGTTCTGGAGCTGCTTGATCTGGTTGTTGATCTGCTCCAGCGTGTGCGCGGCAGTCAGGATGTTTTGGGCCAGATTCGTGGGATCGATGACGACCCATTGCGCCTGAGCGACGGGTACGACGCCGACGAATGTGACAACAACAGCAGCGACTGCAACGGCAAGAAGACGTGTTTTCATGGCGAAACCTCCAGAGGTTGGGAAGCAAGAAAGGACGCGGCCGAGGGGGCGGACGGCAACAGGTCGGCCGCCCAATCGAGGCCGCGATGGCGCAGCCAGGCACCGGCGAAGCCGGGTGTTCCGACATCGCGCAGCATGCCGTCGATGGCGCGCTGGTCTTGGGGCGTCGAAGCACCTGCGAAGGCGAGCGTGACCGGCCCGAGGTCCAGATCGAACAGGCGGTTACCCAGGCGCGACTGGTAGTAGTAATCGCGCTTGGGCTGCGCAGTGGCGACGATCTCGATTTGCCGACTGTTGAGTCCGAAGCCCTCGTAGATCGTGCGAATCTGCGGCTCGGTCGCCTGCGGATTCGGCAGGAAGATGCGGCTGGCGCAGCTCTCGATGATCGCGGGCGCAATGGTCGAGTCCTTGATGTCGGCCAGCGACTGCGTGGCGAAGATGACGCTGACGTTCTTCTTGCGCAGGGTCTTGAGCCATTGGCGAATGCGCGCCGCGAACACCGGGTCATCGAGGAACAGCCAGGCTTCGTCGAGGATCAGGAGCGTGGGCGCGCCGTCGAAACGCTCATCGAAGCGCGCGAACAGATAGCCCAGCACGGCCAATACTGCGGCCTTGCTGTGCATCAGCTCCTCCATCTCGAAGCACTGCACGTCACCCACACCCAGCCGATCGCTGTCGGCATCCAGCAGCTTTCCGTGGGCGCCGCCGAGCACATAGGGTGCGAGCGCCTGGCGCAGTGCGTTGGATTGCAGCAGCACGGAGAACCCGGTCAGCGTACGTTGCTCCACAGGGGCACCGGCAAGACTGCCGAGCGCCGACCAGATCGCCACCTTCTCATCGGGGCCGATGGTCACGCCCTCGTGCCGCAGCCGGCCTTCGATCCATTCGGCCGCCCAGGTGCGGTAGCCTTCCCGGTCGATGCGCGCGAGCGGTTGGAAAGCAATGGCTCCGTCAGCACCCAGGTCGTAGTGCTCGCCCCCCAGGCCGAGGATGGTGGCGCGCATCGAGCGCCCCATGTCGAACGCGAAGATGCGCGAGCCGGGATAGCGGCGGAACTGCATCGCCAGCGTAGCGAGCAGCACCGACTTGCCCGTGCCGGTCGGGCCGGCCAGCAGCGTGTGCCCCACGTCGCCGATATGCGTCACCAGCCGGAACGGCGTCGCACCCTCGGTGCGCGTGACGATCAGCGGCGGTCCGTCGAGGTGATCGTTCTTCTCCGGCCCGGCCCACACCGCCGACACCGGCATCAGGTGCGCGAGATTCAGCGTCGAGACGATGGGCTGGCGTACATTGGCGTAGGCATTGCCCGGCACCGACGACAGCCAGGCCTCCACGGCGTTCAACGTCTCCGGGATCGTCACGAACCCACGACCTTGGATGACACGTTCCACCCGGCGCAGCTTCTCGTCGGCCACGTTGCCGTCGATATCGAATACCGTCACGGTCGCCGTGACGTAGCCGAAGGCGACTTGATCGCCGCCCAACTCTTGCAAGGCCGCATCGGCGTCGCCAGCCTTGTTGTTGGCGTCGGTATCGACCAGCGGGCTTTCCTGCTGGAAGATGGTTTCGCGCAGTAGCGCGAGGACGTTCTTGCGCTTGGCGAACCACTGTCGGCGCAAGCGGCCCAGCTCCTTCTCGGCCTCGGCCTTGTCCATGCAGAGGAAGCGCGTGCTCCAACGGTAGGCGAAGCCCAGCCGGTTGAGGTCGTCCAAAATTCCCGGCCAGGTCGAGGTCGGGAATCCACGCACCGTTACGACGCGCAGGTGCTGGTCGCCCAGCATGGGTGCGAGGCCGCCGACCAGCGGTGCGTCGGCCAGCAGCGCATCGAGATGGAACGGCACTTCCGGCACACCGATCCGATAGCGTCGCGTCGAGACGGTCGCGTGCAGGTAGGTCAGCGTTTGGCTGTCGTCAAGCCAGGCGATCTCCGGCATCACACCGTCGAGCAGGTCATAGATACGGCAGGTTTCCGCGACGAAAGCCGACAGGCGTTCGCGCCAGTCCACACCTTGCGTGGGGGTGTTCTCGTAAAGCAGCTTGGCCGCACGGGCGCGGGATTCTTCCGCCGGGAGGTATTGCAGCGTCAGGTGATAGACGCTCTCGAAGTGGCTGCCAGATTCTTCGAAGTTAGCGCGTCGCTCCTCGTCCACCAGCCAGGACAGCGGTTCCGGGAAATCCGAGTGCGGATAGTCCGCAGCGGGCCGGCGTTCGGCTTCGATGAACAGTGCCCAGCCCGAGCCAAGCCGACGTAGCGCGTTGTTCAGCCGCGCCGTGGTGGCGATCAGCTCGCCTTGCGTTGCACTGTCCAGGTCCGGCCCACGAAAGCGTGCCGTGCGCTGGAAACTGCCATCCTTGTTGAGCACCACGCCCGGCGCGACCAGACCGGCCCACGGCAGCCAGTCGGCAAGCAAGGCCGGGCGCTGGCGGTATTCGGTGAGGTTCAGCATCGCATGGTCCTCACACGTCCAGCAGCGGCTTGTGCTTGATGTGGCGGGCGAACACCTGCATGAACTGGGCATCGGCACGCGCGCCCCACATCGCCAGCGATTGGCCGACGATCCAGAGCACCAGTCCGGGAATCCACAGTTGCAGGCCCAGGCCCACGGCGGCGGCCAGCGTGCCGTTGGCGATTGCCACGGTGCGCGGCGCGCCGCCCAGCAGAATCGGCTCGGTCAGCGAGCGGTGCAGCGGAATCTCGAAGCCCGGCAGATCGTTGGCCGTGCTCATACGACGGCCCCACCGGAGAAGCTGAAGAACGACAAGAAGAACGAGGACGCGGCGAATGCGATGGACAGACCGAACACGATCTGGATCAGCTTGCGAAAGCCTCCTGACGTGTCGCCGAAGGCCAGCGCCAGGCCCGTCGAGATGATGATGATCACCGCGATAATCCGCGCCACCGGCCCCTGGATGGATTCGAGAATGGACTGCAGCGGTCCTTCCCAAGGCATCGAGGAACCAGCCGCTTTCGCGGTGCCTGCGGTCATCAGCATCACGGCGGCTAGCAACAGACCGTGGTGGGCCGGCGCGGCCAGATGGCGCAGGCGAGCGAGGATCGAAGCCGGATTTACGGAAAAGCGGAAAGCATGGGCGTGCAGTTGCGTCATGGAAGTTCTCCAGGTTGGTTGGGGGACAGGGAAGAAATGGCGGAAGTCAGCGGCAGCAGTTCGGGAAACGGCGTTTCCTGTGCGTCCGCCAGGCCATCGATGAGCCGGTAGCCCACGCCGTCGAAACCAGCGATGCGGGCAATGGTTTCGATGCGGCGTTTGCGGCCGCGGCCGACGATGAAAACGACGACGTTCACCGCCTCGGCGATCAGGGCGCGAGGCGGATTCACCGCGACTTCGAGGATCAACTGCTCCAGCCGCAGCAACGCGCCCAGCGCGGAGCCGGCATGGATCGTGGCAATGCCGCCAGGGTGGCCGGTACCCCAGACCTTGATGAGATCCAGCGCCTCGCCGCCGCGCACTTCGCCAACGACCACGCGGTCGGGGCGCAGCCGCATCGTGGCGCGCACCAGCTCGGTCATGGAGACGACACCCGCGCGCGTGCGCAGCGGTACGTGGTCACGCGCGGCGCATTGCAGCTCGATGGTGTCTTCGAGCACCAGCACGCGATCGCCGGTGGCGGCAATCTCGGCGAGCAAGGCGTTCGCCAACGTGGTCTTGCCGGTGCTGGTGCCGCCAGCGATCAGGATGTTGTGTCGCTCGCGCACCGCGCGGCGCAGGAAATCGGCCTGTGCGGCGGACAGGATACCGTCGGCGACGTAGCGATCCAGGCCGATGATGTTCACGGCGCGCTTGCGCAGCGCGAAGGCCGGCCCCGGCGCAGCGGGCGGAAGGATGCCCTCGAAGCGTTCGCCCGTCTCGGGCAACTCGGCGGTCAGGAGCGGTTGGCCGCGATGGACCTCCGCGCCGACGTGGGCCGCCACCAGCCGGATGATGCGTTCGCCATCCGCTTCGGACAGTTCCACGCCCAGCGGTGCGCGGCCAGAGGACAGACGATCCACCCACAGCGACCGGTCGGGGTTGAGCATGATTTCCACCACGTCCGGGTCTTCCAGTGCGTTGGCGATCACTGGTCCCATGGCCGTGCGCAGCATGCGGATACGGCGGTCCAGCGACGTGGCGATGGGTGACTGCGGAATGATACTCACTGGGCACGCTCCTGCGCTTCGGCCAGTGCAGCCGCGTCATCCATCCACGCACTATCGGGTTGAAGTTCCTCCACCACGTCGCGCACCAGGCTGCGCCCGCGCAGCAGGTGGCGGCCAAGCTGTTCGACGAACTGCTCGAAGCGCGCCTTGCCCTGGGCGCGGGCCGCTTCCTGGTGTGCCTCGGGAACCGGCGTGCTGACGGTGAGGAAGTAGCGAACGAACAGCGCCAGCGTCTCGATCTCGATGTTCTGGTCGCGCTCCAGCCGCTCGAACTGGCGAGACAGCCGATCCAGCCGCTTGGCAATCGCCGCCTCTCGCTGGTCGCCGGCGTCCGGCGACAACCAGGACGCCAGTGCCGCCGCGACGATGGACGACTTGGACACGCCTTTCTTGGCGGCCAGTTCGTCCAGGCGCTTGGCGTGTTCGGGCGGGATGAACAGATTGAGGCGGTATTGGCTCATAGCTGGATTCCGTCGTCGGGGTCGAGGGAGGCCAGCCGGGCCGTGCGCTGCATGGCCGGATCGAGCTGGCGGGGAAGCGGCAGTGGCAGGTCGTCGTCATCGAGTAGCGCCAGGTCGTTGCTCGCGGGCTCCTGCTCGGGGTGGTACCCGGTGACTTCGGACAGCTCCGGCTGACGGCGCGGGCCACCGTCATCGGCGGTGCCGGTGTCGTTGCCGGTCAGGCCCGGGGCAGCAGGCGCGGCGGGTATGGCGGGAATCGCCAGTCCGTTCCAGTCGTTGGGCCGCAACGGCGGCGCATCCGCATAACGCCCTGCCGCGAGCGCGGGCGGCGGCAGCACGCGCCGCTTGAAGTTGGCGTCCGCGAAGTAGCGCAGCTTCTTCGCGCGGATCGGTGCCACGCTGGACACCATCACCACGGCTTCGTCAGGTGGGAGCTGCATCACCTCGCCCGGTGTGAGCAACGGGCGCGCTGTCTCCTGGCGCGACACCATGAGATGCCCCAGCCACGGGGCCAGCCGATGGCCAGCGTAGTTGCGCTGTGCGCGCAGCTCGGTGGCGGTGCCCAGCGTCTCGGAGATGCGCTTGGCCGTGCGTTCGTCGTTGGTGGCGAACGTCACCCGGACATGGCAATTGTCGAGGATGGAATGGTTCTGGCCGTAGGCCTTGTCGATCTGGTTGAGCGACTGAGCAATCAGGAAGCTGCGAATACCGTAGCCCGCAATGAAGGCCAGGGCCGTCTCGAAGAAGTCGAGCCGACCCAGCGCAGGAAACTCATCGAGCATCAGCAGGAGCTTGTGGCGGCTGGCAATGCCGTCAGAGCCGTCCAGCGATTCGGTGAGCCGCCGGCCAATCTGGTTGAGGATCAGCCGCACCAGCGGTTTGGTGCGGCTGATGTCCGAAGGTGGCACCACCAGGTACAACGACACAGGATGCTCGGACGAAATCAGGTCGGCGATGCGCCAATCGCAGCGCGAGGTGACTTCGGCCACCGTGGGGTCGCGGTACAGCCCCAGGAAGGACATGGCCGTGGACAGCACGCCCGAACGCTCGTTGTCCGATTTGTTCAACACCTCGCGCGCGGCAGATGCGACAACGGGATGCGGGGCATCGCCCAGGTGGCGCGTCGTCATCATCCGATGCAGCGTCAGCTCGAAGGGACACGCCGGGTCGGATAGGAAGTTGGCAACCCCGCGCAGCGTCTTGTCCTCGCCCGCATAGAGCACGTGAAGGATGGCGCCGACCAGCAGCGCGTGCGAAGTCTTTTCCCAATGATTGCGACGTTCGAGCGCGCCTTCGGGATCGACCAGGATGTCGGCGATGTTCTGCACGTCGCGCACTTCATGCGCGCCACGACGGACCTCCAGCAGCGGGTTGTAGGCGGCCGACTTCGCATCGGTCGGGTTGAACAGCAGGCAGTGCGAGAAGCGCGAGCGCCAGCCTGCGGTGATTTGCCAGTTCTCGCCTTTGATGTCGTGGATGACGGCGGACGCAGGCCACGACAGCAGCGTGGGCACCACCAGGCCGACGCCTTTGCCCGAACGCGTCGGCGCGAAGGTCAGGATGTGTTCCGGTCCTTCATGCCGCAGGTAATGACCGTCATGCAGACCGAGAAGAACACCGGCCTGCTGATTCAGCCCGGCTTTGCGGATGTCGGTAGCATCAGCCCAGCGCGCGGAACCGTAGGTCGTGACCAGTTTCGATTGCCGCGAGCGCCACACCGACATAGCGATGGCGACGACGACGGCAATCAGCCCGCTGCCACCCGCGAGCGCGCCGCCGATGTCGAAGACATGCGGCGCGTAGCCATCGAAGAAGAACCACCACTCGAACAGCCGCCAAGGGTGATAGACCGGCGTGCCGAAGAAATCGAACCAAGGCGAGCCCAGGCGTAGTTGGTAGCCCAGGGCGGCGGCTGTCCATTGCGTGGCGCCCCACACGCCGGCGATCACGATGCTGAATACAGCAACGATCTGCCCGAACAGCACACCTTGACCTTGCATCCTGACCTCCCGATTTCTCCTGCGCGGCAAGCGGCACGAAAACGTGCCGCATGCGCGAGATTCAAGGCTGGATCAAGGACGGTCAAAGACCGTTATCGGGACAAAGTTCTCCCAAAATGCATTAATTCATGCTGGGGTCAAGAGAAGGAAAGTGCTTCAAGCGAAAGCGCGTTGCGGCGTGTTGAGAATACAAGCGAAGTCTTGCTGCAAATCGGCCGCGGTCAGAACTTCGGCCGCTCCTTCGGCGGCGTGTACGGCGCCTTACCGTCGCCGAGAAAGCGGCGGTTCGTCTCCTCGGCCACTCGATTGCAAAGTTCATCGCCGAGCCTTGCACGATCGGTTTTGCACCGCTGGCGTAAATCTTTCAGCCGCTCGGGATTGGCTACGAGCGATTCGACCGTTTCGGTCTGGCCAGACGCACTCGGCGTTGCAGTAGGTTCGGATTTGCCACAGGCTACAAGCATTGCAGCAAGTAGAAATGGGATGATCTTCTTCATGATTCGATTTCCTCCAACGGATCAGGTTTTGCTCGTGTAGCAGACGTCTTTCCATATGGGGGTTCAACGGCATAGACCCGTTCTATGAAACGCGCCAAAGCATCCGACGGTTCGCCCCCGACACGCAGCAGGTACGTCGTTAGTTTGTGCGAACCACCGGCCAGCGGCCGTGCTACGACACTTGGTTCTCGGCTGGCGGCAATTTGCGAAGCGCCAGCTAGTCCGAGAGCAAATCCCGCTGACACCAACGTCACCATCAGATCGAAGGACGCGACCCGTTCGGCGATTAAAGGCTCCATTCTTGATTGACGCAAAGCTCGTTCAATTTGACGAGCGTGTCCTTCACATGTATGCGCGTCGCCGAGTGCCAGGGGATAGCGCAAAACCTCGTCCAGCGGAACACGCTTGTAGGCGAGCAAGGGATGGCGTGCCGGAACTGCCACCATCAATGGATCGTGCCAAATGGCTTCAGCAACAAGTCCATCTCCGACTTCATCCAATTGAGCAAACCCTACGTCGTAAAGATCGTCATGCAGCCCCTTGACCTGCTGCGATAAGGGCACCTCAGATAGACGAATCTCGATTTCAGGCTCTTCCTGTCGGCAAAGTGCCAGGAGGGCTGAGAAGCACGTCGGTGTAATGCAGTCGGATAAAGCGACGCGCAGTTGGCCGTGGAAGCCGTTGGCGGCGGCTTTCACACTATCGCGAGCCTGCTGAATAGCAGCGAAGACACGAGGTACGTGCTCAAGAAAGAGCATCCCAGCTCGCGTTAGACGAGTGCTGCGTGTTGTGCGGGAAAACAGTTGGGTCCCCAACTCATCTTCCAGATCCTTGATAGCACGCGACAGCGGCGACTGCTCGATATGTAACCGCTCGGCCGCACGGGCGAAATGGAGTTCTTCGGCCACGGCCAGAAAACAGCGCAAGTGACGAAGTTCCATACGTCACCTTCCTGAGTATGTGCCCGTGAGCCGGAGACGTAAATGCGTATAGCATGTTCACGTCCCCGGCGTTGGGGAAATTACTTCGACGCCTCGTCGATAGACTGACGGATGGACGCGTAGGTCTCGGAGAAGAGCCGCTGGGCCTCCCCATAGCTCTTTTTTGTGGTCTCCCATACCTCGGCCGAGGCTTTTGAGACCCGGGCCTTGGTTTCCTCCACATCTGCATTCAGTGCGGCAATACGCGCTTCAATGGCTGTGCGCTGATCCCCGGCGAGCTTGGCCGCGTCGGCACGCAATCCAGCAAGCGCTTTCTGCTGCGCATTCAGTTCAGCCTCCAGTACGGCACGCTGCGTAGCGATACTGGCCTTGCTTTCTTCAAGATACTTGTCTCGGGCGGCCTGGAAGGCGGCCCAATCATTGTCGAGTGCCTGACGTGCTTCGGCGACCTGGGCATCGCTCCAGTTCTTTGCGTTGGCTGCGGCATCTTGAGCCCGGCGGCGATAAGCGTCCCGCTGCTTGCGCAGGTCCGCCAACGCCGCATCAGCTTTAGTGCGCGCCTCGCCACGAAGCTTGCTGGCATCCTTTTCCAGGGCAGTAATGTTGGCATCAAGCTGGGCCAGCCGGTCCTGCGACCACGCCAGTGCTTGGTGAACCCTTGAGGGCTTCTTCTGTGTGGCGGCTGAATCGGCCTGTGCTTCTGCATTCTGTGCCAGGGCGGGAGGAGCCGACAGCAACGCTGCCTGAGCAATCAGCGCCAAGGCGATCGTGTAAAGGCGAAGTTTCATGGTGATTTCTCCTGATGAGCCAAAACAAAAGCAACGTGGCGCCTAGGTTCAGAGAACCTTGGAAAAGGCATCCTTGATTTTCTGGACCGTGATGGCGTGAGCGGCCTTGGCATCAGCGAACCCCTGCTTGACGGCACGCCAGGATTCATCGCCAGCGTCCCTGACCTCACCGATGCGCGCCTGGAACTTTTCGGCCTCGATAGACAGTTGATCGAACGCGGTATCGAGTTCACCGCGGGCCTTCTCGACGGCATCGGCCGCCTGGTCATGCAAATCCTTTAGGTAGTTTTGCCACGCTTGCCGCTGTGCGCGCGCACGGACGACGACGATGCTGCGCACGGTCTTCACCTGATCGCCGGTCGTGGCGACAAATTGCTGGAGGGCAGACTCGACCTCGATCCATTCGGCTTCGAGCTTGTCCTGAATTTCGCCCGCTTCCTGCTTCGCGGTATCCGCTTGGGCGCGCAGATCGTCGTAGTACTGCTGCAGCTTCGCGCGAGATGCCGCGAGGCGTGCGCGAGCTGCATCGGCTTGCTTGCGGGCATCCTCCTTGATACTGGCGGCCGATTTCTCGACCTCGGAGAGAATGGCATCGGTCTCATCGAGACGCTGCTTCGCCCATGCGATGGTCTGGTGTACGTAGGATTGGAGAGTCATGATGCATTTCCTTTCAGTTGAGAGGGATTGATGGAATCAAGTGGGGCCTGTTTTTCGGTTCGCGCTGTCATCAGCCGGCCGAACAGCAAGAAAGCCGCTTCGGCAGAGATCGCGGACCATGTCCGTGATCTGCCTGACGGCTTCGTTCTGAATGCTTTGCCAGTCCATGCCACGGAGCATCACGCCGCGCAGAAACCTGAAACTGAAAATTGCCGTCAGAATTGCGATGACGCGCAGCCGCAGTGCCTCGTCATCGGAAGATCGGCCGCTGAACTGGCTGGCGGCATGCACTAGACGCTCCTGCAGCGGCGCGATCGCGCGTCCGTGAATCAGGGCGAAGGCGTCGTCGTTGTCGTAAGCGCAGCGGGCCACGAATGCCGTCCAGGCATGGGGCTCGGCTTCCTCCAGCATGGTGTGGAGCAGTTGGATCAGTGCGAGTTCGAAGCGAGCGGAAAGCTCGACGTTCGACGTATCGTCAAGCAAGGCTGCGGCTTCCACGAAGCGATTGGCCGCATATTCGGCGATCATGTCCGCTGCGGCCAGATAGAGTTCCTTCTTGCTGCCAAAATGGTAGGGAATGGCCGACAGCGTGGTTTTAGCCGCTTGGGACAAGGCGCGTGTGGTTGCCCCCTCGTAGCCAACAGCAGCGACAACGTCAATCGTCGCTTCGATCAACTGCGATCGGGTCTTGGCACTGCGGGCCTCGTGGCCGCTGGTTGTTTCGGCATGATTTGGCATACATCCTCCGGCTGTTCCAATAAATATATAGTTCATACGAACGAACTTTTCAATGATAATGGAACTGCGAAAAATCGGGTGACTCATGTTCAGTGGCAGCTGTCATATGGGTCTCAAGCCGATGAGGAACGCCGCCTGGCTGATCCGAAACTATTTCAAGGGCATCGTCGCCTCGCCCCAGATCCACCGGACCAACGGCATCCTGGAAGCCCTGAATGGGCTCTTCCTGGTCACCAAGCGTCAAGCGCGTGACCGGATCAGCTTCGAGATGATGCGCACCGTGCTCTTCCGCATTGCCGTTAGGCTCGACTTCGCCCGGATCAACCCGCATGCCGCTGCTGAACCCACTCGCCCCCCTGCTGCGAGGGTACGACCGCGCACTAGTGCGAGCGAGCGTCACCATTCTGTTCCACCAGGCGGGCAGGAGCGCCCACGAAGTACCGGGGGGCACGAGTTCACGCCCTAGCGCCGACTCGAACACCCGAAGCCGCGCAAGGTATGCCCGCACGTGGCGCGACTCCAGGCGCAGCGGGTCGATCCGCCCGTAGTCCTCCACGAGTTGGGTGAACAGCGCGCGCAGGCGATCGGTGCGAGGACGAAAATCATCTTCGACATGCTCAGTGGCGAGTCGGGCGAGTTCGAGCCCACGGTCGACGAGACGGTGGAACTCCTGCGCAGCGGGAAAGCTGCCTAGGCGTTCGATCCGCTTGAGCGGCAGTTTCACGTATGCCGCGAGCAGGCGCTGCAAATCGGCGAGGATGGCCTGTTCCAGCGCCAAATGGGGACGGCTGGTCAAGGAGGAGTCCGCAGATTCCGAAACAGGCCAGCATGCCCGCAGGTCCTCCACGTAGAGCCGCCGGTCACCGAAATAACTGGTGACCTGCCGGGTCGTCGCCTGTTCGAGCACATCCCGCGGCGCATCGCTCAGGACGCGCGCCATTGAGCGCAATGGCTGCCCGACCGATAGCGGAAAACGGGAGAAGCGGTAGCTTGCCTGCGTTCCTGGCAGCAATCGGTAGGCCACCAGTTCTTCCCGCAGGGAAGTATCGGCCTCGAAGTGCGCCCGCATCCGCTCGAACAAATCCAGCGGCATGCTCGGCAGGCCCGCCCGGTCGTACAGGGAGCGGTCGTCGTAGCCACCGGCGGCGAGAATTCGCGCAACCACGTCGGCGCAATTGAGACCGCTCCTGCTCCAGCGCAGGCTTGCGTCCCGGAATCCGTTTTCGATGCGGTGGGCCTCGACCACCATCGCCGCACGGCGCTCGGCGGGAATGCCTTGGACCCGCAGCCCGAGCGTCTCACGGCCATAGGCCATGCCGTAGGTGTTGGTGTGAACTTGCGAACAGGACGGACGATGGATGCCGTACAGGTAGTCCGCTAGGCTCACATGCTGCAGGAAGTTCGGGTCGACGGACGGGTTCGCGATGTAGTTCGCGCTGTAGACGGTGTCGCCGATGCGGACGGCAAGATGCCCGAACGGGTTTTCGAGAACGACCCGTTGCGGCGTTTTGGACGTGGCGTAGGACAACAGCAGCTCGACCTCTGCCGGTGCTTCGGAATCCAGTTGCGCCAGCGCCTGATCGATGCCCTGGACGGGCGCGCCGTTCTCGACGCCATAGCCGGGCAGCGGGCGGCCTGGCCTGAAGCCATCGTCCAGCGCAAACCGCACGATGCTTGCGATGTCGATGCCCTGCCGGAACTCCTGCTGGGCTCGCAGCATGGCCTCGCGTTCGGCGGGGTCGCCCAGCAGTTCCATCACGGATCTGCCCGCATCGTCGGCGCTGGCCGCGAACCGGGCCAGGCCCTGGCGCTGGAACAGCGCGGCGTTTTCGCGTTCATGGCCGCTGATCACGTCGAGCAGCACGGTCGGCACCCCGAGGGCAAAAGCCTCTGCTGGCGTCATCCCGCCGGCCTTGGTGACCAAGATGTCGGTGGCTGCCATGCACGACGCCATCTCGCTGCGCGGCAGCAGCCCCAGCGGCTTCAACGTCACCGTGTCCGGCAGCCTTTCGCGCAGATCGGCAAGCGCGTCGTATTGCCGCGTATTCGTGCCGCACACCGCGATGATCTGCAGGCGGCCCGGGCAGCGGCGAACGATGCTTTCGACGACCCCCAGATAGTCGCCCGCCCCTTCCTTGCCGCCGGTCAGCAGCAGGGTCGGCACGTCCACCGACAGCCCAAGGCCCTGGAGCGTGGCACGGCGGGCGTCGGCGGATGCCGCAGGAATCCGCACCGGCATGCCGCTGGTAACGACTTTGTCGGCCGGAACGCCTGCGGCCAGCCAGCGCGTTTCCAGTTCCGGGTGGGCAAGAAAGGTACGGTCGATCCGCTTGGAGATGCGTGGGAAATAGCCCTCGAAGAAGTCCGTGTGCAGCCAGCCGATTCTCGTGTCAGACAGCAGTCCTTTTTCCCGCAATGTTCCCAGCACCTGGGCTGCCCCGTAGTGGGTGGCGAGAACGGCATCCGGCCGCTGCGCGGTCAAGTAGGCCGATACGCTCTCTTCCGGATAGTCATTGGGCAGCATCGACAGCGAGGCCACACGACTGCCGCGCGCCTGCATCGCACGGAACAGACTCTCGAAGCACGCCGGCAGATTGTTGGCGATGAACCAGTACAGGCGCTCGTCAACCCGTCGCCACACCGGATGCATGAACGTACGGATGTCCTGCAGCAGCACCCGGGTCGCCGGAGATCGCTGCCGTATCTCGTCCTGAATGGATTGCGCGGCACTGATGTGTCCGTATCCGATGGAGGAATAGAAGATGACGACCTTCCCGATGCTGCTCATCGTCCTCTCCCGCTGCGCAGAATGGAAAGCAGAAGCCATAGGCTGCCGGCCACCGCGCCAAGGAATCCGAGAAGGCCGAAAACCGGTAACCCCAGAAGCGTCGGTCCTCCCGACACGGTCATGACGATGGACGAGCCGACGATGAGCGCGGCGACGACGATCCCGATCACCAGGCGGTTGGCGGCATTGTCGAGTTGATCGCCGACCCGTCTCAGATGGGTGACGTCGATGTGTACTTCCAGACGGCCACGGCGGGCGGCTCGCAGCAGCCTGGAGATGTCCTGGGGCAAGCCAGCCAGCAACGAGAAGATGTCACCGGCCGCCCGCCGCCCCCGTCTGAGCAGCGCTGCCGGGGAGTAGCGCACGTGCATGGCACGCTCCAGCAGCGGCAGTGCCTGGTTGGCCATGTCGAAGCCGGGATCGAGTTCGCGGCCCAAGCCTTCCAGTGTGACGAAGGCTTTTACCAGCAGGGACAGGTCGTTAGGCAGGACGAGGTGATGCTGGCGCGGAATCGCCACGAGGTCGGACAACATTGCACTCAAGCGCAGTTGCTTCAGCGGCACGCCGTGGTAGCGATCAATGAAAGACTGGATTTCCAACAATAGATCCTGCTCATTTGCCACGCCGTCGCTCGTCCATTCGAGCATGACGTCGACGACGCCGCCGGCGTCGTTCCTCACCAGCCCCAGCAGCAGGCGGATCAACTGGTCGCGGCGTTCCTCCGCCAGCCTGCCAACCATGCCGAAGTCGATGAAGGCGATTCGATTGCCCGGCAAATAGAACACGTTGCCCGGATGGGGGTCAGCGTGAAACACCCCGTCCTCGACGATCATCTTCAGTACCGCATTGGCGCCACGCCGTGCGAGCACCTTGCGGTCCAGGCCAGCCTGATCTACGGCCTGAAGCCTGCGCCCGGAAATACCGCCGATGAATTCCTGTACGCAGACCCGCTCGCCTGTCCACTGCCAATACACGCGGGGAATGACGATGATGGGAGGTGTGCCATCCGCGTCCGGCTTCTCCTCGCGCGTGACGACAGGAGGAGAATCCTGATCGGTATAGCCGGTGAAGTTCTCGGCGATGCGTTCGGCATTGCGGCATTCGCCGGCGAAATCGAGTTCGTTGCGCAGCGACTGGGCGAACTGGCGCACCATCTCGCGCGGATGCAGGACGCGCCATTCCGCGCTCTCCGTCTCGGCGAGTTCGGCCAGGCGCGCAAGCCAGCGCAGATCAGCTTCCAGAATGGGCCGAATGCCGGGCCTGCGCACCTTGACCACGACTTCGCCGCCATCGCCGAGACGCGCCCGATGCACCTGTGCAATGGAAGCGGCCGCCAACGGCTCGGGATCGAAGGCAGCAAAGATTTCCTCGGGTGGTGCGCCGAGGTCTTCGATGAGCTGCTGATGTACGGCTGCCCAGGGAGCGGGCGGTGCGCTGTCCTGCAACTTCCCGAATTCGGCGGTCCACTCGGGTTCGAGCAGATCGACCCGGGTAGCGAGCACCTGACCGAGCTTGACGAAGGTCGGCCCCATTTCCTCCAGCGCCCGCCGCACTCGTTCGGGTGGCGTCATGTGGGCGAAGTCTGCCGCTTCGCTCCAGTGCAGTGCTGTCCCCGCCCGCTCCAAGGCGTTGGACAGCCCCATCCGGCGCACCATGTCGCCAAACCCGTAACGGACCAGGATCGAGGCGATTTCGTGCAAACGCCGTAGATCACGCATCGCGGTCAGTGCCTGCCAGAACATTGCGTTTCCTCATCTTTTCGGGGGCTGGTTCGTGTCACCGCCCAGCGCCGCGTACAGCCCGATTTGGCTTGACAATGCCGCCCTGCGTACCTGCACCAGTTGCTGCTCGACGGCAAGCAGGTCGCGCTCGGCGTCCAGTACCTCCAGGTGCGCCGCCGAGCCGGCATCGAACAGCATCCGCGCCAGTTTCAAACGCTCGCTCTGCTCGGCGTGGGCCTGGCGCGCCACGACGAGCTGCTCGGTGAGCTTCTGCCTTGCGGCCAGGGCGTCGGAGACGTCGCGAAACGCTGCCTGGATCGCGCGTTCGTATTCGGCAATGGCGATGTCACGCCGCACGACGCTAGCGTCGAGATTGGCCTGTCGCATGCCAGCATCGAAGATCGGTAATTCGATCGTCGGCTGGAACAACCATACCCGGGTGCCCGACGAAAACAGGTCGCTCAGGCTGGTACTGACCGAGCCGGCACCGCCGGTCAGTGCGATGCGCGGGAAGAACGCGGCGCGCGCCGCACCGATGTTGGCCTGGCGCGCCCGCAGCGCATGCTCAGCGGCCAGGATGTCCGGGCGGTTCGCCAGCAGGTCCGATGGCAGCCCGGGCCTCAGTTCGGGCATAACCAGGGCTTCATCCATCGGGGCCGATGGCGGCGGCAATTGGGGGTCGCTGCCGAGCAGTAGCGCCAGGGCATTGCGCTGCTGTTCGCGCTGCAATTCGAGCTGCACCTGTAGGGCTTTGCCCTGGCTGAGCAGGGTACGCACCTGGGTCAGTTCCAGCCGGGAGCCATGGCCCAGCTCGAAGCGTTTCTGGAAGATTCGTTCCAGTTCTTGCTGGTTTTCAACGGTGCGCCTTGCCAGCGCGATGCGCTCGTCGAGTTCGCGCAGGCCCAGGTAGGCATCGGCGACCTGGGCGACCAGCGCCAACTCCACGGCGCGGTGGCCCTGCTCGGTGGCCAGCCATTGCTCCAATGCGGCGGTCTTCATGCTGCGTACGCGGCCCCACAGGTCCAACTCCCAACTGCTGATGCCCACGGAGGCTACGTTGACCTCCAGGACCGAGCGGCCCGCCAGCGGCTGTAGCCCATCGGGCAGGCCAGTGCGGATTTGCTGCGCCCCCACGCCGACCATTGGCGCCTGCTGCGCACGCTGGATGCGGAAGGCGGCGCGCGCCTCCTCGGTGCGCAGCACCGCCACGCGCAGATCGCGGTTGTTTTCCAGGGCGGTCTCGATCAGTGCCTGCAAGGCCGGGTCGGTGAAGTACTCGCGCCACGCCAGGTCAACCGCGGCCGCAACGCCCGGCGTGTCGGGCTGCGTCCGCCAGTTGGATGCGACGGGGAGCGCGATGGGATCGAGCGCGGGTGCCAGCGAGGCGCAACCGCTCAGCATCGCCAGCACCGCCACCGCCAGCGTGCCGACGAGCCAATGGTGAGCCGACGAGCCGGTCTCATGGCCTGCGCGGGCCTGACGACGGCGAGCCGATGACGTGCCGCTGTGGTTCTCATGCATGGTTTGCTCCTGTGGCCGTCGGGGCCGCATGGCGCATCGCATGCAGCTCGTAGAGCAGCGGCACGACGAATACGGTCAGCGCGGTCGAGACCAGCGTGCCGAAGATCAGCGAGATGGCCAGCCCCCCGAAGACCGGGTCGGTCATCATGATGGCCGAGCCGAAAATGATTGCTAGCATCGTCAGCAGGATCGGCCGCAGACGCACCGCGCCGGCCTCGCGTACCGCCTCTTTCAGCGGCATGCCGTGCCGGATGTTGTCCTGGATGAAGTCGATGATCAGCAGCGAGTTGCGGATCACCACGCCTGCCAGGGCGATGATGCCGACCATGGATGTCGCGGAGAAATCCACGCCCATCAGCCAGTGCCCCGGAAAGATGCCGATGATGCCCAGCGGCACGGCCGACATGGCCACCAGCGGAATGATGAACGAGCGGTAGTAGGCGACCAGCGCGAAATAGATGATGAGCAGGGCGCCGCTGAGGGAGAGGGAGAGATCCCGGTACACGTCCATCGTCATACGCATCTCGCCGCCCCACAGCAACTGGTAGCCATCGATGGTGTCGGGCACGTCCTCCTTGAAGCGCAGGTTGCCGGTGCGCAGCGGACGTCCGTCCGGCGCGGTGATGCCATGCAGGCGCCGCTGCAGGTCGAGCACGGCGTACAGCGGCACCGAGTCCGACATTTCCGCGCCGACGAAGGTGACCTTCTCGTTGTCGCGGTGCAGGATGGGGCGATCGACCGATGCGGGGACCACCTTGACCAACTCCACCAGAGGCACGGGCTGGCCGGCGGCGTTGTCCACGAATACCCGGTCGAGCCGGGCGGGATCGACCTCGAAGCGGCGCGGCACGAAGGCCCTGACTGGCACCGGCAGTTTCTCGTCCGGCAGGTGGGCGCGGCCGAGGGTGGTGCCGCCATAGACCAGCGCCAGCGCCTCGGCGATCTGCGCGGTCGAGACGCCGGAGAGCGCGGCCTTGTCCTTGTCCGGCACGATACGGTATTCCCGCACGTCTTCCGGTTCGGTGTCGGTGATGTCGACGGTACCGTAGGTTTGCACGAAGGCCTCGCGCACCTGAGCCGACAGCGCGCGCAGACCCTCGGTATCAGGACCATAGAGTTCCGCCAAAACGGTCGAGCGTAGCGGTGGGCCTGGCGGCTGCTCAACCAGCGCGACCTCGGCACCGGGCCAAGCAGCGCGGACGGCTTCCACCTTAGGGCGCAGTTCGTGCACGATGTCGATGGAGCTTTCTTTGCGTAGATGCTTGTCTACGAGATTGACGCGGATCTCCGCTACGTGGCTACCGACGCGCGCGGCGGTACCCTTGAACAGGCCGTTGAAGTCGGCCACACCTGCTTGGCCGACCCAAGTCTGGTAGTTGACCACCTGCGGTTCCCGCGACAGCAACGCGGTGACCTGGCGCACCAGACGATCGGTGTCTTCCACCGGAGTAGTTTCCGGCATCGAAACCACCACGTTGAAGGTGTTTTGGTTGTCCTTGGGCAGAAAGCCGATCGGCACGCCCAGCGCGGACACGGCTCCTCCCACACCTGCCGGACGGACAAACTGCCAGGCGCCTTGCATCAGCGAGACTGTCATCAGCAGCAGCACTGCCAGACCGAAGCTGATACGTACGTTTCTGCGCTGTTGCAGGGGGCCGAACAAACGCAGGTAGAGGTGCTCGATTCGCCCCGGCGTGCCATGACCATGAACAAGCTGTCCATGCACTGTTTCCGGCCACGATGATTCTTCCTGCTGGACTTCGTGGCGATGAAGCCAGCGGTTGGACGCCCATGGCACGACGATGTAGGCCACGACGATGGATGCGGCCATGGCCACGGGTACAGTGACCGCCACAGGGAAAAAGTACTGGCGCGGCATGCCGGTCAAGGCCAGCAGCAAGGTGATGAAGACCAGCATTACCGCGAAGGTGGCCAAGTTGGTGGCGTTGCCGATCTCGTTGGTCGCCAGCACGGTTTCCACTTCCTTGTCTGCCTTCGGTTTGCGGCTGGCGTAGTGGCGGTGGATGTTCTCGATGACCACGATGGCGGCATCCACCAGCAGTCCCAGCGCAAGGATCAGGGCGAACAGTGTGACGCGGTTGATGGTGACGCCGCCCAGCAGGTTCGCCATCAGCGTGATGCCCATGATCAACGGCACCGTGATCATCACGATCAACGCCTCGCGCCAGCCCAGGAAGAGGATCAGCACCAAGCCCACGGTGACCAGGGCGATCGCCAGGTGTTCCAGCAGCAGGTTGACCGCGTCGTCGGCTTTCTGGCCGTCGTTGCGCGTCACCACGACCTGGATGTCCTGGGGCACGAAGGTGGCCTGCATGCGCTGCATGCGGTCGATCACTGCATTGGTGACAACCACGGCGTTGGTGCCCTTCTTTTTAGCCACAGCGATGGTGACGGCGGGCAGGTCTGTGGCATCGGCCGTGCCAAAGCGTGGATCGCCGGGACCGAAGGAGAGGCGGCTGACCGTGGCCGCCTCCGGCGGCGGGCCGTCGGTGACGGTGGCCACGTCGCGCACGTAAACCGGCCGCTTGTCGCGCACGGCGATGAGCTGGTTACGCACATCCTCGGCCGAGGTATAGGCCGCATCCAACTTGATGGCTTGTACCTGACCGTCACGTACGGTGGGCTGTAGTGGCAACGCCAGGTTGCTGGTTGGGAAGGCCGCTCGGGCTTGGCCGAGGGTCACGCCGTAAGCCTGTAGGCGATCGGGGTCCAGTTCGATGGTGATTTCGCGGTGCTGCCCGCCGCGCAAGGAAACCACCGAGACGTTTTCGGTACTGCGCAGGCGCTCGGCCATGCGTTCGGCCATGCGGTTGAGCGCGTAGTCATCGTATTTCGACGAAGCCAGCGTGAAGGTGACGATCGGCACGTCGTCCGCGTCGACGCTTTGCACCAATGGCGTCGTGGCATCGGCAGGCAGCCAGGCACGGCTGGCCATCACGCGGTCATAGAGCTTGACCAGCGACTGCTCCTTGGATTCACCGACCTTGAATTGCACCTGAACGATTCCCTGTGAGTTGCGGGAAGTGCTCTCGATGTGATCAACGCCGGGCAGTTCGCTCAGGATGCCTTCGAGCGGAGTAACCACCAGCGATTCGACCTCCGCGGCCGAGGCACCGGGCAGGCCGACCACCACGGCGGCGGCGGGCACGATGATCTGCGGGTTCTCCTCGCGCGGGGTCTGAAGCACCGCCACGACACCCATCAATGCCACGGCGATGATGAAGACCAGCGTGAGCTTGGAGGTGATGAAGTGCTTCGCGAGAAAACCCGCGAAGTTCAGGCGCCGCGACGTCATCGCGCGCCCCCGGCGGCCTGGATCGGCATGCCGTCATGGACGGTGTCGGCGACGCTGGCGAGGATGGTTTCTCCGTCCGACAGGCCGGCGGTCACCTCCACCACATCGCCCAGGCGCTGGCCGGTGCGCAGCCATCGAAAACGCGCCACGCCGTCCTGGAGCACGAACACGCCGTCCAAGCCACCGCGTCGCACAAGGGCCGCACGCGGCACCGTGACGGCCTGCTTCTCGTCCAGCAGGATTTCGAGGCGGCCGAACATTCCCGGTAGCAGGCGTGCGTCCCGCGGCAGCACGATGTCCACCTCGTAGCGGCGGGTCACGCCATCGCCCGATGGCACCACGCCCCGAACCCGTCCCTTGAAACGCTCATCGCCCAGCGCGTCGATGCGCACGGGAATCGAGTCGCCGGACTTGATTGCCGCCAGGCTGCGCTCGGGCACGAACGCTTTGAACAGCAAGACCTCGCGCGACTCCACCGTCATCAGCGGCGCGCCGGGAGTTGCCATCTCGCCGCTGCGCCGGGCCACCGAGACGACCACGCCGTCCACCGGACTGGTGATGGTCACGTAGTTGCGTTGCGCCTGTGCCGCTGCCAACGCCGACTGTGCTTGTTCCAGCATCGCGCGGGTGGTTTCCTCGCGCACCCTGGACTTGCGCAGCGCATCGGCCGAGATCGCGCCAGCCGGCACCAGTTGCACGTTTTGATTCACGTCGTGCCGCGCATCCCGCCAAGCCTCTTGGGCGGCCTGCACACCGGCGCGTGCCTGCGCAATGGCCGCGTCGATGTCAGAGGCGTCGATGCGCAACAGCAGGTCGCCGCGCCTGACCGCTTGACCCTCCCGAACATCGAGCTGGCGAATGAATCCGGTCACGCGCGAAGCCACGTCGATGCGTCCATCAGAGACTACGCTGCCAGTCACATCGTTGGTAACAGGCAATCGTGCCTGCCGTACCACGGCAACTTCTGCAGCGACTGGCGTGGAAGCTATGCGCGAGTTTGAGCTATCACCGCAGGCAGCCAGCTGAAGTACGCATATAGACAGCACAACCACCATGCGAGCCTGCGTGCCCCTATCTGTGTTCTGCGCGCTGGTTCCCCAGATTGACGGCAAGGGCCTACAAAGACTGAGCGCATAAGTGTTCAAGCGATGCATGGGTGTCTCGAAATCATGGTCGGGTTAAGGTTCTTGAAGTTCGTACGATCGAACTATATTTGCGATATGGAATGTAGTCAAGTTCAGGTCGAACCGACTTCCGCGCTCGACACCTGTTTGACTGAACGCGTACGAGTACTCCGTACCGCGCAAATACAAAACGTTTCGCCAAGCTCCTCAACTGATAGCAGGCCCCCGTTTACGACCAATCTCCCACGACACCCCGCCGCCGCGTACTGTCGCGACGAGCTGCTGCCCCAGCCGCTGTTCGATCACAGGTTTCCACGGCACCAGACTGAACCCCATGCCGTCATCGAGCACCGCGTAGCGCCCGCTGGCGAGCATGACGGAACGTCGATAGACGCCGGCCACGCGCTGCCCGTCGGCCACGGGCAGATACTCCAGGCCGGTCTCGGTAGCTATGTCCTGTGCGGCCTTCGCCAGCTCGCGCCCGCGCAGTGTCGCCAACAGGTTGCGCGCGAGGACGACGCGCTGCCCATGTCGCTCGGCCAGCCCCTGTTCGGTCAGAATATTGGCACGCTGCTGCAGCGCGTCCTTGACCTCGCTGCCAAAGCCCAGGTCGCCCAACCCCTTGCCACCGTCGATCAACTGCTGGTCAAGCCAGGTAGCGCCGATCACACGCGCCTGTCGCTCGATCGGCAGATGCGATTTCAATTCCACCGCAACCCCACCGCCGAGACGCTGCGCGTCGTACTGGCGGCCTCGCTCGGCCAGGTCGTCAGGCACACGCCAGACGCTTTCGGCGACCCGCTCCACGATGCCGACGCGGCGCAGAGCTTCGAGCCGGCGCACATGAGTGGCCACCACATCGCGCGGATCACGGTCGGGTGATGCCTGTCCTTGCGCGACGGCCAGGTGATGGTCGGTGCGGTACACGCCATCAACGGCCAGCGCGGCGATGTTCCGGTCGGCCGCGCGCACGTCGGCCACACCCTTCACCTCCACCACGGCGCCAGTCGGGTACTGCTCCAGCTCTGATCGTGGTGGCAGCGCGACGTAGTGCGCCTTGCCATCGATCCCGTCGATGACCAAATAGCCCTTGTCGTACAGCTCGTCGGCCAGCCCCTTGCCGACGACGCGGCCTACGATGGCGCGGCCATCCTCGCCGGCCTGGAACACGGCCAGCTCGCGCTGCTTTCCGCTCATGGTGCGCTGCATGGTGCGGATGATGTCGCCGCGTTCGCCCATGGCTCGCAAGGTCGGTTCGGCCTCGGAATGGATGGCCCAGGTGCCGGGTTGCTGCTCGGTCGCCAGCCCCATGCGTTGCAAGTGCTGTAGGCGTCCGATCAACATTTGTCGCTGGCGTTGCAGCCGGGGTACAGCCAGCCTCTCCAGCTGCACCAGACCATCCACGGCTTCGCGCTGCAAGGTGCGATCCAGTCCTGCCCACCGCTCCTGATTAACTTCGCGCTGCATGGCGCGCTGGATCTCCAGCTCGGTGCGCGGCCCCAGCCATTCGGTCGCCAGTTCCGCCGCCCGGTGACGCATTCCCTCAGCGATGTAATCGCGGGAGATGATGAGGTCTTTGCCGGTGTCGTCCTTGCCGCGCAGGACGACGTGCGTGTGGGGATTGTCGGTGTTCCAGTGATCCACCGCCACCCAGTCCAGCCTGGTGCCCAGGTCGGCCTCCATGCGTGCCATCAGGTACCGGGTGTAGGTGCGAAGGGCGTCGAGCGGTTCGGCATCTTCCGGCGAAACGATGAAGCGGAACTGGTGCCTATCCTCGCGCCCGCGTTCCTCGAATGCGGCGGTGTCCGCCGTGTCGGTTGTCGGACCGTAGGCGTGGCCTGGACCGCCTTGGCGATCCACCCCTTCGCGCTCGATATAGCGCAGGTGCGCGGTAGCTGAACGTGGTCCGGCCTTGGTCAGATTGACCAATCGCGCCTTGATCATCACTCGCCGGGCATTGGGCGTGAGCGAGGCCCCGGCGAAGCGGGCCGCGACGTGGCCGCGCCCCAGCCGGGAGCCGGGCCGCTGGCCGGCCTTGCCGACCGTCTTGCCGAGCTTTGCGCCAGCCTTGTTGGTCTGGTGCAGGACCTTGTTGATGAAGGCATCGCCGCGCTGTTTCGGCGTGCCGGGGCGGATGCGAAAGCGGTCGTCATCCTTGCGGTTCATCGGGCGGCTCCATCCAAGACCGGCGCAGTCCAGCGGACAAAGCACGCGCTTTCACCAATGGCGATGCGGCATTGCGCACTCTCGCGGCACGCTGCCGCCTCTTGGCGCGTGCCGCGCCACCCCCACGTGCAGACAGGGTTTTCAAGCGGCTGGGTGCCGCGACCTTTTATCTTGCCTTCCGCCTTTGCCTGTCGCTTCCGCTCCAGGCGTCGGCGGCCCGGCGGCGCTGTGCTGCTCGCAGCCAGCCCACCGGCAAACGCGGCCACGGCCTTCGGCCGGGCGCGTTCGAGGCAAGACGCCTGCACGTAGGAGGACAGCGCCGGATGTTGCGCCAAGTGCGGCACGGATGCGTTCGCGCTGCATGAGCGGCGACACGGCGATGGCCAGCGGAGTGACACGCCGGATGGCACGACGAAGCGCAGCGAATCGGCGACCATCATCGACGTGTCTCCAGCCAGACCGGACGCGCGACACCGATCACGGTGGACGCGCTGACCGGCCCGAAATACCGGCTGTCGAACGACGCCGGATTGGTCACACTCAACAGGAACAGTTCGCCAGGGTCGAGGCGTCGGCACTGCTGCCACGAAGGCAGCGGCCTGCCCAACCGGTCGGCACGCAGCACGCTGGCCGCAGGCACGCCGTCGATGCGGACGCTGCCGCCCGCGATGCACACCTCCTGCGGTGCCACTGCGCCCACGCGCTTGAGCAGTGGAACGCGCATTGGCAGGTAACCGCGCTGCGCAGCCAGCGCGGCGGCTTCGGCCGGCAGCGGAACCAGCACGATGCTGCCCGTGGACAACGAACGTGATAGTGAGGCGGCGCGAGGGTCAAGCGGATTGACGCGATACCAGCCGACCGCCACGCTGTCGGACGGGTTGTAGATCAGGCGCGGCAACGGCTGCACGAAAGCAGCCCAGGCCAGCGCAGCGAAGCCGCAGGCGGACAGGCCAGCCAACACGATGCGAGCGCGTAGGCGCGAGCGAGGACGCGGCGCGGCGTTGCTGGTGCGTGTGGCGGTGAAAGGGGTTGTCATGGCAACGCCCTCCCTGCTAGCCAGGCAGCGTGCCGCTCGACGGTGTATTCGGGCAGCGGTAGACGTGCGGACAGACGGTTGCCCAGCGTGCGCCAGTACGCGGGCGACACGTCGATGGTGGCGATGCTCAGTGCCTCGATAGCGTCGATGCGTTCCAGCACGGCGCGCACTGCAGGTTCGCACTCGGCGTGCAGCAGCAGGCGCGCACCAGGCAGCACACCGGGGATGCGCTGCAGGGCGTCCAGCGCCGTGCCAGCCTGCATCACCATGAGCTGCCATCGCACCGTCCCATAGTCGTTGGCCTGCCAGCGAATGCGGCAGAACATGGCGCCTGGTAGGAATACCGCGCAGCGCCGCCAGCGGTCGAGCTGGAGTGTGCGCGCGGGTTCGCCAAAGCGCAGATAGAGCTTGAAGCGCGGTTCGACGTAGGCCAGCGATACGCGGGTCGGCGCTGCGGTGCCAGCGCGGCCGGCGAGCGCCGCGAGCGACGGCGCAACGGCGGGGGGCGTGGCAGCTTCGGCCGCCAAAACGTGAGCGGTCATGGTGCTCTCTCCGTGGATACGTCCAGGAACTCGCGCTCCAGCAGCGCGCGCAGCAGTTCGGCCACCGTCACGCCCTGCGTGAAGGCCGACACCTTGATGCGCGCGCGCATCGCGGGCGTGATGTCGAGGGTCAGGCGCGCGGTGTAGAGATCGCCTTTCTGGATGTCGTTGGCTTCGCCCTGGCGAACCCACGCCTCGACGTGCGGGTTCGCTGGTGGTCGCACTCCGATGCCGACGCGCTTGCCACGCCTAGATCGCTCTGTGGTCATGTCGGCCACCGTAGCAGTTCATCGACCAGCGCCGCGATCTCGCGCGCGGCGGCGCTGTCAGGTGCCGTCTCGCGGGCGAGCCGACCAGCGGCCACGCTGTCCGCGAAAACGATGCGTTGATGCACTTCCGAACGCAGCGCGGGCAGCGGCTGGTCGGCCAGCGCCTGGCGTGCCTCACGGCCAATGATGGTCGTGCTGACGCGCCGATTGATGGCGAAGGCCGCGCGCAGTGTCGGCCGAAATACCTGCGCCTCGCGGATCAGCGCCACCATCTCGGCAGATGCCCACAAGTCGTAGGGACTGGGCTGCACCGGGATCAGCACGCGCTCAGCCGCCAGCAGCGCGGAGCGCGCCAGGGCGGCGATGCGCGGCGGGCCATCGATGACGACGTGATCGGCCCTGCGTGCCAGCTCGGGCGCTTCCTGGTGCAACGTCTCGCGGGCGAGGCCCACGGCGCTGAATAAACGTGGCAAGCCCTGTTGGGCGCGCCGCTGCGTCCAGTCCAGCGCCGAGCCTTGCGGGTCGGCATCGAGCAGGATGACCTGCTGGCCGCGCATTGCCAGCTCGCCGGCAATGTGGGTGGCCAGCGTGGTTTTGCCCACTCCGCCTTTCTGATTCAGCAAAGCGATGATCATGGCGCGGCCCTCCTTGCTGGAAAGCCGGTTTTTCTTCGCCGTGCGAAATGCTGTGCGCTGTGCCGTTTGGTGTTTATCCACCAAAACGGCGCGCTGTTTTTATTAGTTAAAGAATTTAAGTTAGGGAAGTTAGAGAGACGGGAAACCCGCGCCGTTATTGGGTTTTCGGCGGTTTCGCACGCCTGATAGCACGATAGGGACACGCCCGATAGCACGATACCCGTCACGCCTGATAGCACGAGGCCGTCCACAGTTTTTCCCCGAGTTATCCCCGTGCCGTCCGCGGCACGGGCCGAAAAGTCAGCAGTTCGGCTCCGTCGTCCAGCGTGCGCTCGATGCCCAGGACGTAGCCCGGCATCGACTGCCGCGCCACCAGCGCGCGCAGGTCGCAGGCGAAGTCGTAGGGCTTCGCTGTACTGCCCGATTTGCGGTGCAGGTGTTTGAAGTCGAACTGCCAGCCGCCCGGCTGTTTGCCGCCGTGCTTGCGCACTAGGCGGTACAGCCAGCGTTCGATGCCGCCGGTGAGCTTGAAATAGGCCGGGTCGATGGTCAGCACCAGCGCAGCGTCGAGCACGCCCGCGTAGAACCAGTCCGGCAGGATCAGCTCGATGCCCAGCGGCGTGCCTCGGGCGTCGGCCAGCTCCTTCCATTCGTTGATCCACGAGAAGCGATGCAGGCGCCGCCCGGTCGTCTCGCGGATGGAAGTGGCCACCGTGGTCGATTGCAGGCGATCCAAGGCCGCTTTGAGGCGCTGGTAATCGCGCAGCGATGTACCGCGCCCGATGAAGCGCAGGATCTCGTAGGGCGTGGCACGCATGAGGCGTGACGGGCGAATGCCTGCGTCGCGCGCTTCCACAATCTGGCTGGCGGCCCAGATCAGGATGTCGGCATCCCAGATCGTGGCGATGCCGTGCTCCTGTGTCCCTTCCACGCGGATCGTCACGCCCCCGGCGCGGAAGTCGATTGGCTGGACGCGCTTCGACTTCGCCAGCGAGAAGAACGGAAAGGCCATCAAGTCCTGGCTGTCGCGCGGCGCCATGTCGCCCGGCAGCGCGCGGAACAGATCGAGCTGTTCCCGCTCCTGCGTCGATCGCTGCCCCGATGATCGGGATAGCAGCGACGGGCTGGACATGGCGATGGCCACCGGCGACGCGCCAATCAGCGCGCACGGCTGTCAGCCGAGTGGCGCTCGGCATATTCGGGGTCGGATGTGGCCTCGAAGCTGCGCTGGTCGGCCCAGGCGTCGAGGTCGGCCACCGCGTACATGACCCGACGGCCGAACTTGCGGAAACGCGGGCCGCCACCGATCACGCGCTGCTTTTCCAGCGTGCGCGGCGACAAGCGCAGGTATTCGGCGGCCTCGTCGTTGGTCAGGTAGCGTTGGGGTTGTGCAGCAGCAGCGGGTTGCTGCTGAGTGGCGTGTGCGGCAGCAGGCCGCAAGGGAGCGGGTCGCATCGGGTCAGCCTCCATCGGTCAGGAAAACCCGGCCGCACCGCGCGGCCAGATGGAGGCAGTCTCAGGAAAGCAATGCGTCCCGTTGAGGGTCGTTTTGCAAGGGATGCAAAACGACCCTCCCCAAGCTATTTGACTCGGGCTAGGCGGCGATAGCCGCCGCGCATCAGTGTCAGGCCACGCCGCACCAGACGGCGCACGCGGGAACGCAAACCGCCATCGGCATACCACCCCGCGACCACGGCATCGACGCCAAACAGCCCCTCGGCTATTTCGCGCAAGGACGCCCCAGCCAACGTGGCGTCGAGCGCCTGCAAGGTGTTCAGCTCCTGCAGCGTGGTCGGCGCAGGCCGTGGCCGAACTACTGCGGCCGGCGTGCCTTCGGAGGAAACGGCCAGCTTGTCCAGTTCGACCCGAAGCATGCAATGGCGTGCGCAGGGCATGTCGCACGCACGGATGGCGTAGACGTAGGCCATGCCATCCACCAGGTTCGGCGCCAAGGTCAGGCGCAGGCAGCAGCCGGGCCACTGCGTTGCGAGCATCAGGCGTCGGCCGTCGTGGATCAGTTGCTTTTGGCCGGGGATGCGCCAGAACTCGAACGCCACGGCATCCTGTGGCGGATCGATGTCCGAGTGAAGCTGCGCCGTGCAAGGATGGCCAGGAAACCAGGCCGGATGCGCGTCGCGCGCATCCAAGGTCGGGTCTTCTAGCATGCGCAGCCCCCAATGGTGGGCAGCGTCCGGCTGGTGAAGACGGCGCAGCCAGTCTCGGCGGTAGTCGGGGTGGCGGCGCAAATACTCCCAGGCCAATGCAAGGTCATCCAAGTGCAGCACGTAGAGATACGCGGCGGTGGGATACCAAGACTCGGCGCTTCGATCAACCATGAGGCAACCTCCTGTTGGGCAGGAATCGTCGCCACGATCGGCACGCTGGAGCTACACCATCAAAACCTCAACGCACCACGAACAAAGGGATACACTCATACTGTAACGAGCGGTGTCAAGACTGATTGGCTCCGAGGTCTTACGTGGATCGTCCGGATGCGACGGCTGCGCAGCCCGGAAATGGGGCGCAGCACCGGACACCCTGCCGCAAGCCGCGAAAAGCATCATGACCGTTTCGGTCAGGACGTACCGACATGGCGCAAGAGCGGCGATTCAGATTGTCGATGTCATAAACCAGACCGAAAAAGACACAATGCGCCGCAACGGCCTGTGACTGGATGGCCCGCCGCAGCGGGGCCATGCGGTTCGATCAGTCAGGGATCGAGCCATCGATCTGCGCTAGCCGGACGTAGTCCGACAACGCCCGCGATGCGCGGAAATACAGGTCGCGTAGGACGGGCTGCTGACGCGGCCCGACGATCCCTGCCAAGTCGGACAGCTTGACCGTTCCCAGTTCCGGCATGCCGATGCCCAAGTCGATGAGGCCCCAGGCCGTATCGCCATCGACCGGATCGAGTGCTGCCAGCAACCAGGTCACATGCGCATCCGGCGTGAACAACCGCACCACGGGCCACGGGTCGATGGACTGGCCGGCGGCGCGTGCCACGCCGTTGGCGAGCAGTTGCGCGCGCTGGTCGTTGGTGGTGAGTGGTTGGGTCATGGTCAGGAACCCCACGAAACCGAGAATGCACCAATCCGCCTTCCCGCGAAAGCGTGGAAGCACCGAAGCGGCTGTGTGCTTTCGTGCGCAAACACGGATGCGCAAGGCATCGAATCCGTACATGCACAGAGACGTAGAAGCGGAAACGTGGAGGTCAAGAAAGGCACGGATACGGCTCTCCGTTTTTGGCGGAATCCGCAGATGCGGATTTCCATAAAGGCACGAAGGCGGAAAGGCCCATCGTTAAATGAACACTATAGATTGTAGCTCTATAGGGCGCAATCGACTGTCATCTTGGTTTTTGGGGGAAACCATTGGATGGCAGCGAAAAGTTCTTTGGCGAAGGCATTGAAGACGGTCAGGAAGGCACGCGGCCTGAGCCAGGAAGCGTTCTCCGACGTGTCCAGCCGGACCTACCTGAGTTCGCTGGAGCGTGATCTGAAAAGCCCGACGCTCAACAAGCTGGCTGAGCTGTGCGAGGTTATGGAGATCCATCCGGTGACGCTTCTGGCATTGGCGTATTCGGGGAACGACTCCAAGAAGGCGGATCAACTACTCTCGCAGGTTCGGCATGAGCTTGAACTGCTGGCACAGACAGACGACGAATGACAGTTCTCCAGAACGACCCCATCACCCAACTTGGATTTTCCGTCTACGAGAACAAGGGGGTCTTCGCTGTTCTTCTGGGGTCGGGCCTGTCGCGCTCTGCAGAGATTCCCACCGGCTGGGAAATCACGTTGGACCTGGTGCGCCGTGTAGCGACCGCCCAAGGCGTTGAAGACCAGTCCGATTGGGCGCAGTGGTACCGGGAAAAGACTGGGCAAGAGCCAAACTATTCCGTGTTGTTGGAGGAGATCGCCAGTTCACCCGATGAGCGGCGGGCGATATTGCATCGGTACATCGAGCCAGATGAGCAGGACCGCGAAGAAGGCCGGAAAATCCCGACCAAGGCGCATCATGCGATAGCGCAGTTGGTCCGTTCTGGTCACGTCCGGGTCATTGTCACGACCAACTTTGACCGGCTCATGGAAAACGCCCTTCGGGAGCAAGGAGTCGAGCCCACAGTGGTGTCCTCCGCAGACGTTTTAGCGGGTGCCGAGCCATTGACGCACAGTCGCTGTTACCTGCTCAAGCTGCATGGCGATTACAAGGATGCCCGCATCCTGAACACCGATCAGGAACTGAGCGCTTACCCGGAAAGCTACGACAAACTGCTGGACCGCATCTTTGATGAGCATGGTCTGATCATCTGCGGCTGGTCTGGTGAATGGGACCATGCGTTGCGGGCAGCCTTCCTCCGTGCACCGAACAGGCGCTATCCGGTGTATTGGGCAGCCCGGAGAACTCTGGGTACGGGAGCCAGCGAGCTGGCCACCCATCGAAGTGCCAAGACGATACCGATCTCAGGTGCAGATGAGTTCTTCCAGACGCTGCAGCAGCGAGTCGAAACGCTTGAACAGAGCCAGCGCCAGAATCCACTGAGCGTCGAGTTGTTGGTCAACAGCGCGAAACGCTACCTGGCGAAGCCGGAACATCGTATCCAACTGGACGAGCTGCTTTCGCAAGAAACGGAGCGGTTAATGGCGCAGCTCGATGGAGGCCAGTTCGCGCCGCATGGCCAGTGGAATCAGGACGAGTTTCGATTGCGGGTACGGCGATACGAGGCACTGGCGGAACCGTTGACGCGCATAGCTGGCGTGCTTGGCAGATGGGGGGATGGTTCTGAATTGACGACAATCCTCGACATCATCAGGGGGGTGTATCTTCAGGCCGAGAAAATCGGAAACGGTCTGATGGTTTGGCTGGGCCTGCGATCCTACCCGGCCGTCTTGATATTCACTGCCTACGGAGTCGGTCTGACGCGCTCACAGCGATGGCAGACACTTCACGAACTGTTGGTTGCCCCATGGCCTCGGGAAGATCGTGATCCGAAACGAGTCGTTTCCACGTTGTTTCTGGATGAGTGGAAGGGCGCGAAAAACGAGGTCTGGAAAGAGTTGGATGGACTCGACCGCCGCAAGACGCCCCTTAGCGATCATCTGCTCGAAGTGATGACGAACTGGCGGTCCAGCTTTGCAGGTGTATCCGCAGAATTCGAGCTGGTGTTTGAGCGATTTGAATTGCTTGCTGCTCTTGCCTATCTGGAGGAGGACAGCGAAGCGAGTTTGGAACAAGCCTTGGCCAATAATCCTCACGGCCTGTTCGCCCGTATGCCCGTAGGGCGCGTTGGGTGGCATGACTCGTCAGCCAATTCGCTGATTCTGGAGCTTCAATCGGAAGCGACCATCACAGCTTTGCTGGGCGCAGGCTTTGCGCGGAACAGCCGCCGCTTCTTGGAACTCTCTATCGAGAGTTTCAAGCGCTATGTAGGCAAGATGTCGTGGTAGCAGTCGCCCCGCCGCAATGGGCGGGGCGCTGCGGCGGTCACGCCGCCTGGGGTTTGCTGCGCGACCAGATCAGGTCGTGCGTGCCATCCTCGCCCTCGATCAGGCGGGCATAAACCGTTGCCGGGAACGAAGGATCGTCGAGGGTCACGGACAGGTACTCCCGCCCGGCCTCGCTGGTTTTCTTCCACGCCGCACCGATGTCGTGACTGGCCGCCTGCAGGCGGAAGTCGGGGGCGTTCTCGCTGCTGCCCTTGTCGTTGGGAACCAGCTTGACCTTGACGTTGAGCGTCAGGGTGCGAAGCGTGCCGGTGAAGCCGTCTTTGTCTGCGGTGAAGGTGCCGATGTTGGCCATGATGTTTTTCCTTTCGGTTGAACAAGGTTCGCGCCCATCGCGTCCTTGTTGTGATCCGGCCGGCGGGGGACGGGCGGGCTGCACCGCTTGCGGTCGCAACGCAGAGGAGAGCCGGGAGGAGCAAAGAATTTGTCCCGCGAGGAATGCGCATAGCGCAGGGGAAATTGTTTGTGCCGGACGGTTGCAGCCATGAAGCACGAGGCGCAGCCGCGCCACCGCCAGGATTCACAACGAGACAGGGACGCCTTGGGCCGAACCGCTCCGAAAGGAGATGAGGCCGGCTCGGCATCCCCGCACGAAGGCTTCACTGGCGCGCTTCCTGACGCGGGCAAGGTCGATCCCCCGACGACAAGCAAGAATGCCCCTGCCGCACCGTTCGGCGCCGGTCTTGAGGCGTGGCGTGGAAGCTCCATAGGGATGCCGGGCGGTGTGTCCGTGAACCATCCTTCGTGACGTGATGGGCAAGTACCGCCAGCGTTGAGGACGGCACGCATTCGCGCAACCTGCCGCAGCAAACCACGGCGTATCCGCTACGCCCTGCCCAACGCGGCGGGGCGCTGGTCTGGCCGATCCGGCGATGCCGGTTCGGCGGTGTTCGAGGGGCGCCAAGCTGCGCGCGGCGGGGATGGGCCTTGCGCCGATCCCCTGGAGGGCAAGCGCAGCGCGCAGCGCCGCAGGCGCGAAGGCGTGAGGGATTGAAGCCGAATGGCCGTGACGGCAACGACGACACGGGGCGCAGCCCGAAAGCCCGGCGGCGCATCGCGCCGACACGCCCAGGCCGTTCCAGCTTTCCATGCAAGAAACGCGACTATGCGTCTGACGGAATCGGCACTGCGCAAGCTGCGGGCCTGCCCGGCTGCTTCAATGCCGCCTGAGCCACCGCGAAGGCGGCGGCATTCCGATTCGGCTGTTAGCTTTGAACACCGGGCGCGGCCACTGCCGCGCCCGGATTTTTCGACCACCGCGCCCAGGACGGAACGGCCTGGGCGCGGTGCTGATCGCGGTTATCCCTTCGTCTCGATGAGCCACCACACGGCACGCGGCAAGGTGCGGCCCGTGATGGGGTGAATGTCCGTAAGGTCGGCGCGCGCCGTCCAGCCAGAGGGCGGACGGTAGCCGCGCACGTCGCCTTCACCGTGCCCGACGCATAGATCGCCGCCATATGCGGGCGACTGTCGGTCGTGCGGGTCATTGGCGGTTCTCCTTCCAACCGAAGCGCCCCGGTCAAGGCCGGGGCGCTTATTCTCGGTGCGATTCAAGCGGCCAGCGCCTCGGCTGGTTCATACGCCACGGCCTCGGCATCCTCCGGGCCATCCTCCTGCGCGGCTTCCTGCACTGCCGGGCTTTCGGCCTTGAAGATGGCGGGCATCCAGCCCGTACCATCGGCCAGCCGTTCGGCCTCGCTTGCAATGTCGGCCTTCTTCAATTTCGCCAACCGGGTGACGTGCTCCGGCGCGTACTCGCTCACCGCTCGCAGAATCGCCGCCTTTGGTACGTGCCGGAAATACCCCTCGGCGGTCGGCTGCCACCACGCGGCCATGTCGAGGCCCACGGCCTGCGCCAGTTCCGCGCCAGGCTGGCGCGGCGTGGCGCGAGGCGTCACTACGTCCACCGTGGAAGCCACGCACACGGCCAGCAGCTTGATCAGTTCGCCTTGCTCCATTGCCAGCAACGCGGCGAACAGTTCAGCGCTGTCCTCGGGCAGCTTGCCAGCCCATGCCTGTTGCAGTTCGCGCAGCGCCACGGCGGCGGACGATTCCGGCCAGTCCGGGGCCATGCCTTCCAGCCGGTCTTGCACCGTGAGGCGCACGCCCAGCGGCAGATCGTTCCCGTAGTGGCTTGCCTGCAAGACGGCCTGCACCATGCCATGCACCAGCGCGGCCAGTGCCACCTGCGGATGCCGGGCGACTTCGATTTGCAGCGCCGCCGTGCGATGCGCGCTCAAGCGTTGCGCCAGCCGGTCGGACATAGCGGGGGCTTGGGCTTCTTCTGCCGTGTCGCCTTCGTCATCGTTCGCGGCTTCACCCTCCGCGAAACCCTGCCGCAGCCGTTCCAGCGTGCGCAGCGCCTTGGCCTCGGCCTCGCGCAGCAGCCCGCGATGAATCACGGCCTCGCCGTTGCGGTTGATAGTGACGATGGCACCGGCTGCGGCTTTCACGTTCGGGCTGTAGCCCTGCAAGCCATCTTCCAGCGCCTGCAATTGTTCGCCCAAGGCTTCGCCTTCTTCCTGCAACGCATCGGCCTTGTCTTCCTCCTCGGCGTCCAGGGCGGTTTCGAGGTCTTCGCCTATCTCCTGCATCTTGGTTTGCAGCTTCTCGATGCGCTGTGCCTCGCGCTTGGTTGGTTCGCGCCGTTCTCTCGGGGCACGCTGGAAAGCGTGCAAGTCGGCATGGGTCACGCCCGGCGTGGCATCCACCCATGCCCACCCCTCGGTGCGAACCGTGGCGGCGATGCCTGCCAGCTTGTCTTGCGCCAGCCGTTCCAGCAGCGCGGCGTCGGTGAGATACACGCCTGCATCGCCTTCCGCGAACAGGTCGCGGCGAATGCCGCCGCCCGCCTGCTCGTAGACGTTCAGTCCGACGAAGCACACCAGCGGATGCCGGTAGGCGTCGATTTCGCGCTCGGTCAGGCGCTCGCGCAAGTTGGACGGCTGGCGCTGCCACGTCGGCGTATCGTAGAACGCGCTTTCCTGCGCGGTGTGGTCGTCCGTGATGGCAAGGGCCATCAACTGGTCAAGGCTCACGGCATCGGCACGGTAGTCGGCCATCAGGCGCGGCGAGACGTTGGCCAGCTTCAAGCGGCGCTGCACCACCAGTGGCGTGACGCTGAAATCCGCCGCAATGTCTTCGATGGGCCGACCTTCCGCCACCAGCGCGGCGAACGCCTCGAACTGGTCTGCCGGGTGCATGGCTTCGCGCTGCACGTTCTCGGTGAGGCTGGCGGTGCGGGCCGTGCCATCGGCCACCAACAGGCAAGGCACCTCCCAATCCTTGGAGATGCGGTGCTTCTTCGCCAGCAGCTTGAGGGCTGCGAGGCGACGGCCACCGGCCACGACTTCGTATTGATCGCCGTCAGGGGCGGCAATCACGATGAGGTTTTGCAACAGGCCCACGCGCTGGATGCTCGCGGCCAGTTCGGGAATCGACATGCGCGGGGTCTTGCGCACGTTGCGGCCCGAGGGGCGCAGCACCAGCCGCGACAGGGGAACCAGAATCAGGTTCTTGGTCGGGTCGGCAGCTTCCAGCGGAACAGCGGTGGCGGTATTGACGGCGCGGGCTTCGGTTTGAGTAATGGCGTTCATGGTGGTTCTCCAATCAAGTGAAACAAGGAATGGAGGGGAAACCGCCCCTCCTGCGGGGAAACTCTCGGGAAGGGATCAGGCTTTGAGCTGGCGCATGCCATCGGCCAGCAGCCACAGGGCACGATTCAGGCGCACATCGGAATCAATGCCCTGCACGGGGCGGGTGTGGTGGCGGCGTCCGTTGGCGCTACGCCCGGACAGTCCGCCCTTGGTCAAGTTCTCCTGCGTGCGGTTGAACACGCTCCACAGATCGGGGCGGCGGTCGTCGAAACGACGCGGCATCAGGATTTGCGATTCGGTGATGGGCGCGGGCTTGCTCGGGTCGTCGTACTTGAGGGCCAGCGCGGCGCGGGCGAACACTTCGGATTCGCCATCGTCCAGCGTGATGCCGCGCATCAGGTCGCGGGATTCCTTCACCCGGTCGAAACCGTCCAACACCTCGAAAGCACCTTCGATGACGTGTCCGGTCACGTCGCCTTTGTGGGGCACGCGCACATCGGCCACGGTGTCGCCGCAGACAAGGCCATTGCTGCAAACGAAGCGGAACATCCCGGCCAGCATCTGATAGCTGCTCGTTCCGTCATGGGAGTTGAGCAACACGATTTCATTGGCTTCCGCGCCGTTGATCTGGCTGGCGTGGCGCAGCCGGATCATGTGCTTGGTGTGCTCGCGCTTGCCTTCATCGCGCACGCGGGTCTGCGTCACCATGAAGGGCTGAAAGCCTTCTTTGCGCAGTTCGGTCAGCACGGCCGCGGTGGGGATGTAGCTGTACCGCTCGGAACGGCTCTCATGCGGGGCGTCCGCGAAGATGGACGGGGCCACGCGGCGAATCTGGTCATCGGACAGCGGGTGATCGCTGCGCAGCGACGGGGAACGGGAAGCGAAGCGGGATGCGAGTTGCATGGCATTTCTCCTGACAAAAAAGGGTTGGCTGTTCACACCGCACACCGGATTCCTAGATTCGGAGCCCAGCCTTTCGGCTGTTCGGTGCGGTCGGCACGAAGAACCCGGTTGGCCTCGTTGCCACCGTCTTTCCTGAGTTCATCGCCCGCGACGGTCAGGAGCGCGCGGACGGGGGCCGTCAAGGAGACAAGCGCAGGGTTGGTGCGGCCCGCAGGCGCAGCCGAGGACACGGCCCTGCGCGCCTTGACGGCACACGGCCGCGGGCTACAGTCGCGAGCAAGGTGATGGAGTCAGGAAAGACGGCTGAACAAGGCAACGGCCATCCCCGTGTGCCGACCGCACGGCAAGCGAAGCGCGCAGGCCCGGATCTGGAAGCCGGGCCGGAGGCGTCAGCCGAGCGGAGCGAGGGAACGATGGAAGCCCGACAGGGACGAGACTCGCGCAGCGAGGCTCGATGCGCAGCACGACAGCGCGACCGGCCATGTTGCTTGGCCGGAGACGCCCGGACTTCAATGCTTGATGAGCACCACGCCCAGGACAGACCCCATGCCCAAGGCATCGGGAAGCTGGCTCTGCTGCTGGGGTTGCGGTTGGTTTCTGGCCGAGCCGGCGCAGCCGGTTCGGCGGTCTTTGAGGGGCGCCAAGCATCGCGCGGCGGGGATAGGCCGCAGGGCTTTCCCCTGGAGGCAAGCGCAGCGCGCAGCGCCGCAGGCGCGGAGAAACCGGCACCGGGCGCAACAAAAAAAGTGCGCCGCCCCGCAGGGACGACGCACCGAAGCCAGCGCGGCGCGATCAGCTCGCCGCCGGCGCCACCATCGACTGCAACTGGTCGATCACACCGGGCTCGACGAACACGCAAGCCTGCGTGTCCTCGATCGATACGTTGAACATCTGGGCGAACACCGTGCGCCGCAGATGGGCCAGTCGCCCCGTTCGGTACGCCTGCTCGGGCTTCATGCGCCCGCCGGTCTGCGAGCCGCTGCGCTGCGGATCGCATTCGACCAGCGCGACGAAGCCGTCATCGGACAGCTTCTGATGCTCGGGGCACAGACCCCAGCCCGTCGCCGTATGGCGCTCCATGCTCGCGCGCAGGCGCTTGTCCAGCAGGATGGCGCCGGTATCGAACGCCTTGCCGCAGACCAGGCAAACGTGCTGTTCGAGGGAAACGTGTGATTTGTCGTTCATGACGATCTCCGGTTGCTCGGGCGGAATTGCCCGGAACCGTCGCCAGCACGGCGCAGCGCAAGCGGTCAGGGGTCGCAAACGGCCGCCAGGACGCCAGCGCGCAAGGCGCGCGCAGCCCTTGACGGCGAGAACGCCGTGATACGGTGAAGGGAACAGCAAGACCGCCTCACACCACCACCCACGCACACCTACCTTCGGCAAGTGCGCAGCACGCGCAGGCCCACGAGGGCCGGAGCTGCACCGCCAGGCGCAGCAAAAAGGGGGCCGAAGCCCCCGGGGTCAGAGCAGGCCACACTCGGCGAATGACGTCGTGACCGCGCCACCGACGACGATGTGATCCAGCGTGCGCACATCCACCAGCGCCAGGGCCTCCTTGAGGCGCTGGGTCAGATGCCTATCGGCCTGGCTCGGCTCGGGACTCCCGCTCGGATGGTTGTGCGAGAAGACCGCCGCCGCCGCGTTGAGCCGCAGTGCTTCCTTCACGACCTCGCGCGGATACACCGATGCCTGGTCGATGGTGCCGCGGAACAGTTCCACGTACTCGATCAGCCGATGCTGGCTGTCGAGGAACAGCGCCGCGAAAACCTCGTGCTCGAAGCTGGCCAGCTTGGTGCGCAGGTAGTCCTTGACCAGCGCCGGCGACGTGAACAGCGTCCCGCGTGGGTTCTTCTGGTCGATGACCTGGCGGGCCGCCGCCAGAATCTGGTCAGCCGACGCCAACAAGTAGCGCCCCTGCGCGTCACGCACCAGCAGCGAGGAATCGAGAGACAGAGAAAGTTGCGACATGATCGTGCTCCAGTTGCTCAGGCGGAATTGCCTGGAACCGGGTCCAGCACGGCGCAGCGCAAGCAGTCAGGGGTCAGCGACGGCCGCCAGGACGCCAGCGCGCAAGGCGTGCGCAGCCCTTGACGGCGAGAACGCCGTGATACGGTGAAGGGAACAGCAAGACCGCCCACACCCCACCCGCAGAAACGACGGATGGGCAAGCGCAGCGCGCAGGCCCTCAAGGGCCGGAGGCGTCAGGGATCAAAGCCGAATGGCCGCGACTCGGCACGAGGCGCGGGGCGGTAGCCCGCGAGCCCGACGGCGGTACGCCGGGACGTCCAATCGCTTGCAACAAGATGCAAATGACACCGCAGCACAAATGGAGCACAATGTAGCTACAACATTCGTGAGGCATGTAATGGCAAGCAGCAGTGATGTCGTTCGCGCCCGGATCGACGGGCACATCAAAGAGGAAGCCACGAACGTGCTGGCCGGAATGGGTTTGTCTGTTTCGGACGCCATTCGGATGTTGCTCACGCGCATTGCGGCCGACAAAGCACTTCCCTTCGATATCAATCGTGCTCAGTCCCAATCGGATACCAAGAAGCCATGAGGTTTTGCCTGAAGAATTCCAAGAACACTAAGTCACGGGCCTGAACCCATGGATCGCATACAGCAGCTCAACTACGAAAAGGACTTCCGCATTGCCTTCTTGGAATCCAAGGGGGACGGGTTTCAACGCCTGTTTGAGAAGCTGATGTCGAAGGCACACCCCAACGATTTCATGGCTTGCCGGCCCTGGGGCAATGTTGGAGACCGGAAGAACGACGGATATCTACCTTCCGCACGAATCCTGTTCCAGAGCTACGCCCCCAATGAGTTGAGCGCCGCCGACGCCATCAAGAAAATCAACGAGGATTTCGAGGGGGCCAAGGAGCACTGGGAAAAATATTTCGATGAGTGGACCTTCGTCCACAACGCTCCTGATGGGCGTCTTGGTCCCCACATCATCGAAGCCCTGGCCAAACTCAGGCAAGACAATCCAAAAATCAAGATCGGCCACTGTGGGTATGAGGAAATGCTGGCGAAGTTCCGCCAGTTGAGCCTTCACGATCTGGAATCCTGGTTTGGCCCTTCGCTGACGATGGAAGCGAACGTCAATCTGGGCTACAGCGACCTGATCGCTGTACTAACCCACATCAGCATCACGCCGGTACCTACGACGAGCGACGTGAAAGACGTGTCGCGCGGGAAGATTGAGGCAAACCTTCTGTCTCAGGCTGTCGCCGATTTCCTTAAGATCGGCATGCAGAAATCGCCACTCGTTGCACAGTTCTTCAATAACTGGAAGAACCCTACCTACGGCGAACAAATCGCGCAGGCATTCAAGAGTGAATACGTAGGGCTGCGGGACGGAGCTCCCCAGCTCCATCCTGATGAAATATTCGGCCGCCTCGAAGCATGGGCCGGGGGCACTGCGAACACCACGCCCACGCACAAGGCGGCCGTGTTGGCAGTCATGGCGTACCTGTTCGACAAGTGCGAGATTTTTGAAGATGCTCAAGCGGTGGGGGCGGCATGATCCTGCCGTCTAAGCATCTCCCACAAGATCGCGCGCTGCTGACCGTCGGCGCGCATGTGTTGACCTTTCTCGCCCGCCCGAAGACTGTCTCAGCGCTGTGGGAGGAATTGAACAAGCATGACGCAGGTCTGGCCGCAATGCCCCGGAGAATCACCTACGACTGGTTCCTGCTCTCCCTCGACCTCTTGTACGCCCTTGGAACCATCGAACTCGAAAGCGGCCTTGTGACACGGAGGACAGCGTGATTCATCATATTTTCAGCACGCTGCCCAGTTTCAAGAACCTTGGCGATCTGAAACCCGGCCTGAATGTGCTGCTTGCCCAGAAAACCGAGGGTGCGACCAGCAAGCAAACGCGCAATCGTGCCGGCAAAACCAGTTTCGTTGAGCTGGTGCATTTTCTGCTGGGTGCCGACGCCGGTCCGGATTCGATTTTCCGTACCCCGGAGTTGGCCGAACACACCTTCGGCATGGACTTCGATCTGAAGTCAGAACGCACGGTCGTCGAGCGCAGTGGTGGTTCCAAAGCCAAAATCTTCGTGACGGCTCTGCCTGCAGCGAAGGTCAAGTTTTCGGCCACCGAGTGGTGCACGTTCCTCGGCGAACAAATGTTTGGTCTGAGCAGCCTTGAAGCTGCCGGCAGCAAGCCGCCTTCGTTCCGGTCGCTGTTTGCCTACTTTGTACGCCGACAGGCGAGCGGCGCCTTCATGACGCCGGAAAAGCAGGCCACGATGCAGGGAACCGGCGACATGCAGATGGCGCTGATGTTCCTGCTTGGATTGGACTGGCAGATTGCCCGGGATTGGCAAGCTGTGCGCGATCGGGAAAAGACCCTCGAAGAGCTGAAGAAGGCGGCCGGGAACGGTGCGTTTGGCTCCATCATTGGCAAGGCCGCTGACTTGCGCACGGAGCTGACCATCCAGGAAGCTCGTCTCAAGAAGCTTCACGCGGAAGTTGAGACTTTCCAGGTCTTGCCGGAATACCGGGAACTGGAGGTCGAAAGCGCCACGTTGACCCGCCAGCTCAACGAGTTGGCCAACGCCAACACCATCGATTTTGCCGCCATTCGCGATCTGGAAAGCGCGCTCGCCTCAGAGGTTCCTCCGGACCATGAAGACCTCCAGGCCGTCTATCAGGAGGCAGGCATCGTGCTTCCTGGCCTGGTCAAGCGTCGCTATGAGGACGTGAAGAGCTTTCACGAATCGGTGGTGCGCAATCGCAAGGACTATCTGTCCAGCGAACTCGAAGCTGCCAAGCTTCGTATCGAGCTGCGCGATAGCAAGAAGGCGCAGCTCGACCAGCGGCGCGGCGAAATCTTGGGCATTCTCAGGAGCCATGGTGCGCTCGAACAGTTTCTCAAACTGCAAGGAGAACTGGGACGGCTGGAATCCGAAGTGGAATCGCTGCGGCAACGCTTCGAGGCTGCCGAGCAGCTTGAAGGCACTAAGAACGAGTTGGAGATCGAGCGCAATCGGCTCACGATCCGCCTGCGGCGTGACTTCGCCGAGCAAAAGGACCGACTGGCCGAAGCCATCGTCGCCTTTGAGGAAACCTCGCAACGTTTGTATGAATCGGCCGGCAGCATGACGGTCGATGAAACCAGCAACGGACCGATATTCAAGTTTCCGATGCAGGGCGAACGCAGCAAGGGCATCAAGAACATGCAGATCTTCTGCTTCGACATGATGCTGATGCGCTTGTGCGCCAAGCGGCGGATGGGGCCGGGATTCCTGATCCACGACAGCCATCTGTTCGATGGCGTTGACGGGCGCCAGGTCATCAGCGCCTTGCGTCTTGGTTCGGAGATCGCGCAGGAGCTTGGTTTTCAGTACATCGTGACGATGAACGAAGACGATGCCTTCAAGGAAACCATCGATGGCTTCGATCTTAACGACTTTGTGCTGCCTAAGCGCCTGACAGATGCCACCGAAGACGGTGGATTGTTTGGCATAAGGTTTGGGTAAATAGATTGGTAGAAACTGGTATCTAGGCGTGGCGGCTCATCGCTGCCCTTAAGGGAGAAAAATGGATAAGAAGACCAAGGGATCGTGGTTGATCCATCACACCAATAAGCTGCAAGGGGTCACCAACCAATCCGGGTATGAGAAAACCTACCTGGCGGGAAAGGCCGGAATACTGCTGTCAGCCATTTCCGCCAATAAGGACACGACTGTCAATAATGACAGGCTGGCCGTTTTGGCGAAGGCAGCCAACATCAATGCAACATTTGAGCTTCCAAAGCTTATTGAAGTGTTGCAGCAGCAGAAGCTCATCGACAAATCATCAGGCGGAGTTGCCGTGCTTGGCGTGACAACGGCCACGGCGCTGCAGCACACCTCTGACCTCTTCGATTCGCTCACACCCGGTGCTAACGAGGTCGCTTCAATCGCGCTTGCAGAGCGCGCCTCAGTGGCGCCGATTCTCGCAAACGATGTCGCCAGTGATCTGGCCGATACGTACAAGCTGGCTGCCGCCGATCTAGGCCAGCTATTCTCAGAGGCAGAGCAGATAGGTTTTGTCGACGCTGAGAAACTGGGTGGTAACCAGACGCTTTTATTCAACGGCAACCTATTTCGACGCGATACCACTCAAAAGATCAAGGCCGTCCTGGATTCGTTGAGCGCGGCAGAGCAGGCGAAGCTCAATGAGCTTACCGAAACATTGCGGAAGCGAGCATGTGTTAGTACCGACCAAGCAAAGCAGTTTCTGGGTGAGGCTCTCTTTCAGAAGGTGACGGCGATCGGCCTATTCGACATCAGTGTCGTCAGTAACTCAACAGAAGATGTTGGTTTCCTTACCTTGCCGTCGGCGTTCTCCAAGTACAGCAATTCGATGGTTGATGACGCCTTCGACCTTGCGAAAGCCTTTGTCAGCTCCGTCACCTACGGTATGACAAAGAGCTACTACGAGCGCGGGCAAATTCAGATGGTCGATGCTTTGTTGGGTGCTTTGGTGCGGGGCGAAAGCGTTGGTCCGGTTCGGGCAATCGCTGAAGATTACAAAGTGCTCGAATTGAAGGGAGTGGTCGAAGTAAAACAAGGGACCAAGAAGGGGCGGACCGGCCCGATGCTTCGCCTTCTGAAGACAGAAGTTGGCGAACTGGCTCTCCAAGCGATTCGACAAGGGGATGTCAGCGAGCATTCTCTGAACGCTCTACCAACCGCGGCAGTTACCACATTCAACGGCCCTGAGCACAATCGTGAGAAGGTTCGGAGGACACAAACAAAGATGAGTCCGAAAGCAACGAACGATATGCTCTCCATCCTCCGGACAGGAGGTGGGCTGTGAGCAAGAGTCAACAAGCCTTGTCCAAGGGGCCGAAGATGGAAGAGCTGCTACGCAGCTATTTCCTTAAGGCCGGGTATTACGTTGTTCGTGGCGTCCCGTTTGTGTACGAGGGTTTTGATGTCACTGATATTGATCTGTGGCTCTACAGCCGAACGTCTTCCGTATCGCGCGAAGTTGCCTTGGTTGATGCCAAGAACAAGAAGACCCCCCAGGCCATAGAACGCATCTTCTGGGTGCAAGGATTGCGGATCGCCACGAAAGCGACAAACGCAATCGTTGCGACGACGGAGAAGCGTCAAGAAGTCAAAGATTTTGGCCGAGATCTTGGTGTACTCGTTCTCGATGGCAGCTTTCTCGGAAAGCTTGCCCATGCGGATGACCCAAATGCGACGAGACTTTCGGACGAAGAGTTTTTTGCCAGGATAAATGAATACTCCCTGAGTAAGCTGGATGGTGACTGGCGAGGACGAATAGTTCTTTCCAAGAGCCTACTGGCCAAATCGCTTTCGTTCGATAGTTGTAACGAATGGCTTGGTCAGGGGAGATTCTTTGCCGAGCAATCCATCACCAAGGGAACCCAGCGCGAAACAGCTCTCAGGTGTCTTTACCTCGTTTGCTCGTTCATTGCCATTGCGGTTGATTACTGCATGAAGGAGCTTTCGTTCCACGAGCAGTCAGAGCGTAGTGCGCTGATTAAAGATGGGTTCACGTATGGTTCCAGGGGTAGTTCGGGCTTGAAGAAGGTATTAAATGTCGCAATGGGGCTGGTCGAAGAACATGCGAACGATGGGCCAGCTATTTCTCGGCAGGTGAGAACAAGCGTTGAGAAACAATTGGCCCAACTGAACACTTCGATCTTGGGGGACTTCTTCTCAAAAAACGATGTCGCCCGGACGCTATTCACTGTCGCCAAGGAATTCGAGCAACTGGCCATGGCAAGGGAATTTGCCTCTCATGGTGCAGCAAGCATCGAGCTTCGTAGTACGCTTTTCTGCTTGCTCGACTACTGGGGGATCGACAGGGTGATGTTTTCTGAAGCTCTCGAAGCAAAAAGCTGACCCTTAGCTCCGGGGGTGTCTGCGCGCAGGATGATTTCCGGCATGGGATGGTCATGCCTCTTGGCCAGCTACGGCGTGATTGCGATGCAGGTCCGAAACTACTGCGATCAACCTGTTGATCGGTTCGGCCAGCCGCTTCGGCAATACGCGGTGCTGGGTATGGGTTTTCAGGTCCGCAATCCAGCGATGCGCCACCCACACGTCTTCTTCGGGGTGGTTGTTGTCCACGCCGTTGCAGTATTTGTAGCCAACGAGCGCATCGGTGTGCGATAGCAGGATGCGCGCCATCGTCATGTGGAAGCGATGGGCTTGGAGATCGGCCGGGCCTTTGGGGCGCGGCAAGGTCAGCCGTAGGCACCGCTGGTCGTTGAATTCACTCCAGTCGGGGCCAACGACTTGTCCCGCGCGTTCCAGCATCTTGCGCGACTGCTCATTCTTGCCGTTGACCAAGGCAACGGCGACCGTACCCTTCGGGTATTCCAGTTTCTCGGCGAGCAGGTTCATCCAGCGAACCAGCTTGTTCAGGGTCTCATCGTTGGCAAACACAAGAAACTGATGGCGCTGCTCGTCGTCAAGAAACGTTGGCAATTGCGCATAGAGGGGGTACAGCAGGTCGTGGAGATAGATGTAGGTCTGCCTGCGCCCTTGTTCGTGGCTCCGCGTGGTCGCGGTCAATACCTGCTGTGCCCATTCCGGCGTGAGTTCGGCCAGCGTCATCTCGGTGATGTCGATGGAGATCAGCGGGAACCCGAGCGACTTCCCGATCAGCGCCTTGCGTCCATCAAAGGCGTGGCCGAGTTCGATTTCAACGCCGCCCAGCACCATCGGCTCGGCCTGGACCGGCGGCCCGAGCACAGCAACGTCGAGCCGAAATCTGCTGCCGAATGGCGTCTCCAGGGGATGCTCGGTTGCCACACGGTCGGCGCCGAGCAACAAATTGCCTTCCAGCGAATAGTCCGACGCATCTATATCCTTAAACGCCCACGGCATCGCAAGCCCGGCATTCAAGCGTCGGGAGAGTTCAGCCGCGACAAGCTCTTTCGCTTGCCGGTGTTCGGGACTTTCCTGCACGGTGCGCCACCGGCTGGCTTCTTCATCGTCGAAGTGCGCTTTGGGGTTGAAGGTGTGCTGGGCAGGAAGCACCCGGAAATGGGAACGTCGGCGCAACTTCCCGTTCTCAAAGGAAGGGCTGACCCATGTCACCATCTGCCGCGATGCGCCGGGAGACACTAGGGGCCACAGCTTGCGCGCATGTTCCCGGCTGCGAACGTCGCGCGCGGCGATCGTGGTCTGGAAAATTCCTTTTCGAGAGAAGACTACGATCGCCTCATCCATTCTTGTCTTTCCCATATGGCGATACGGCAACTACTTTTGTGGTGCCATCCAGCTTGCGATGGATCAGTGATACCAGCGTCAGGATGTCCAGTGCGTCCTGTTCGGACATGGGCCAATTCGTCTTCGGTGCATGGGCCAGCGGATTGCGCACGGCGCCGAACAAGCCGATCAGCAGGTTGGCAAAGCCTTTCTGCTCGCTCTTCTCGGACTCCGTAGTGAGTGGTCCCAAGGCGAGAACGGGCTGCTGGCCCGCGAATGCCTTGTTCACTAGGTCAGCGCCATCGCCGTTCAAGCCCGACAGTAGGCGAATCCGCTCCGCAACGCCTTTCGTCGCCTCGAACACGGCATGGAAGTAGTTTTCGTCCAGCAGTTCGGCGCGGCAGTAATTCAGCACTTCCGCGTGCACGACGCGACTTTCCAGGGTTGCCTTGAGTCGTCCCGCACGGGCGCGCGCAGCATCGAGCGTCGTGGCCTTGTCGGCGTGCCCGACCTTGCCATCGTCGCGCACGTAGAAGCCGGAGAAGGCAAGGACGACATTGAGTTCATCGCGCCGCCAGGCGAACGTCGCAGGATCGCGGGCATAGTTCACCGGGTTCATCGCGCGGTTGATGAACATGATGAGATGGTTGCCGATCTGATGCTGGTTCTGTGCGCCGGCCAGCGCATTGAACAACCGCTTCCACTTGGTCATGCCGGGGGACGTGTCGGCAATCTCGATTTCTTGCAGCAGGCGTTCGATCTGCGTGCCGCTCAGGCCGCGCTCGGTATCGGCGAGCACGCGGCACGCGGCTTCAAGATGCTGTGAGCTGAAAGGGTCAATTCGTGTCGCCAATGCCTGTCTCCCTCGTCAGGCATCAGATGATGGCCTGCAGGCCCTTGTCGGCGATGACGTTGAGCAGCTTGAGGGCCGGCCCGGTGGGATGAGTGTCGCCTTGCTCCCACTTGCGCACGGTCGAGGCCGACGTGTGCAAATGAAGAGCGAACACCGGCTGGCTGAACTTCAAGGCTTCGCGCAGGCGTTTGATGTCGGCAGCGCTGAACTCCCGCACCGGCGGCGGGCAGATCGCGTCGAACTCGCGCATCGTCACCTTGCTGATCGCTCCCGCTTCGTGGAGCGCAGCCAGGTCGCCACGCAGGGATTCAATGATCTTGCTCACAATGCACCTCCAATAACACGCCCGACTGCAGCGCCTTCGACAAAGCCTCGGCGGACAGTTCTAGGAACACCTTGCCGGCGAATTGCAGCGCCTTCTTCTCTTCCTGCGTGATGTTCGCCTTGTCGCTCTTGGGGAACCCATGCAGGAACACGTAGCGGCTACCGATCCGGGCCGACAGCAGCGTGCGGTAGCCGCCGCTCTTACCGCCGCCGGGGCGGGCAACCCGCTTCTTGTAGAGGAAGCCGCCCAAGTCCGCGTCAATCAGACCGCTTTCCATCTCCTGAACCGCTTTGCACAAGGCGGCATCGGGCAGTTTCTCGCCCGCCTGCCACCGCGCAAAATCCTTTCGCTTGAGGATGCGCGTCATCTTGACCTCCGAACTATACCCGAAACGGGCATACTTTTCCAGCCTCCGGCGCGTTGCATGGGCGGGGAGGGCTGTCGAGCCGATTGGCGTGATGGCGACACGACAATCGGGGCCGACATGGCGGGGCGCTGGCCACTGATCATGTGGCCACCTCTTTCGGTTCTTGGCGCGTGCCGACGACAGACTTCCGCCGGCTTGCCACCAACTCGGCTGCCCTGCGCACCGGGTCGTCCTCGGTGTGGACATAGCGCATGAACATCGCCACGGTCTTGTGCGCGGTCAGCGCCATGCCGACCTTGACCGGGATACCGGAGTTGGCAATGTCGGTCGCTGAGCGGTGGCGGATGCCATGGGTGCCGACCTTCGGCACGCCGGCGCGATCAAGGATGCGGCGCCACGCCTGGTAGTAGGAATGGGGGCCGAGTGGTTTGTCGTGATCGTTGATGGCCGGGCAGACGTAGGGCGATTTGCCATAGCGAGGCGCGTTCGTCAGCAGCCGCCGGGCTTCCTCGCTCAACGGCTTCGACATATCACCCGTCTTGCTGTCCGGCCAGACAACCCGGCCATTGGGCAAATCGAGCCAATCCCATTGCAACAGCAGGATTTCCGACATGCGGGCCGCGAACTCGAATTGCAGCCGGACGGCCAGCAGATAGATCGGATGCTCCAGCCCCTCGGCTTCGGCCTTGTCCAAGTAGGCGAACAGGCTGACCATCTGCTCGTCGGTGATGAGGCGGGTCGAGCCTTTCTCCGGGTACTTGGGCACGTGGCGGCATGGATTGGAGCCGTCGGGCCGGTAGCCCCACAGTTCGGCCAGGTTGAACATCTTGCGGACGAGCGACAGCACGCGGTTGGCCTGCGTGGGGGACTTCTCCATGCGTTTCATCAGCGCAGTGATGTCGTGGCGGGTAACCTCGTGGACCTTCTTGGTTCCGAAAGCTGGGATGACGAAGTTGTCGATCTGGTACTGGTAGCCGTCCTGCGTACTCGGCTTGTTGTGCAGCTTGGAGTGGTCTTCCATGAACCGGCCGCACAGTTCCTTGACCGTCGGTGCTTTGCGGGCTTCGCCCTTGTCGTGGCCGGGGTCGCCGCCGCGCCGGACTTCGGCCAGCCAGTCCTGTGCCAACGATCGCGCCTGTTCGACGGTCAACTCGCCGAACTGGCCCAGCGCCGGCTTGCGACGCACGCCGGAGTTCGTCCGGTACTGAAGCATGAATACTTTGCGGCCGGTTGGTGTAACCTTGCACAAGAAGCCCGGAACAATCGTGTCCCGGAGTTCAACGTCGCAGGTCTGTGCCTGAGCCGCGTCAACAACGCTTTTGGTTAGCTTGATCTTTGCCATTTGGCGCTCCTAGAGTCCCCCGATTCCAGGAGCCGGCTAGGAGCCAAGCGAAATAGAACCGGGGCGGTTTGCATCGCACACCGGCATATGATCCAAGGCATTGGCTCTACGGAAAACCTGCCACAGCAAGCTGTATCCAAGCCCGGCGTTACCCCGGTGCGGACTCCATGCTGTGGCTTAAAATCCGCCGCCGTAAGGCTTACGGGTTCAAGTCCCGTTCCGGGCACCACTTACTGAAGGCAATTTCCGTGATCGTCCTCGACCTCATCTGCGACCAGGAGCACCGTTTCGAGGCATGGTTCGCCTCGGGCGACGCCTTCGAGCAGCAGCGGGCCGCCGGGCTCGTCAACTGCCCTCACTGCAATTCCCACGAAGTGCGCCGGCTGCCGTCGGCCCCCTACGTGCAGACCAGCTCCCATTCCGCGCCGGTGCTGCCCGAACCCGATCCGGCCGCCATCGCCGCGCGGCTCGTCGAAGCCCTGCGCAGCGCCGCCAGCCAGTCGGAAGACGTGGGCGAGCGCTTCCCCGAAGAGGCCCGCCGCATCCACCGGGGCGACGCCGAGGAGCGCGCCATCCGCGGCAAGGCCAATCGCAGCGACCTGCTCGAACTCATCGACGAAGGCATTCCCGTACTGCCGGTTCCGCCGGACAAGGAAGACCTGCACTAAGCGCCACCGCACACATTAAAAGCCGCCCGGCTGGCATGGCCAGGGGCGGCTTTTTTGTTGCTGCGGCGCGATCAGCGCTTGAAGCGCTCCGTCACCTCGGCCACGCGCTGGCCAAACAGGCGGGCGGTTTCCAGATCGCCGGCCGGGATTTCGTCGGGGCTGGCGTCGGCCGGGGTCTGGGCCATCGCGCCGGCGAAGGAGCCCAGCACGTTGATGTCGTCGCGCTGGGCAGCCTTGGTGTTGGCCGGCAGCATGCCGGTGCCAACCCACACGCCGCCGTGCTGCATCGCCAGGGTGAACAGCGCGTGCAGGGTGGCCAGCTTGTCGCCGTTGAGCGACGCGCTGTTGGTAAAGCCGGCGAACACCTTGTCCTTCCACGCCTGGGTGAACCAGGCCTTGCTGGAGGCGTCGGCAAACTTCTTGAACTGCCAGCTCACGGTGCCCATGTAGGTCGGGCTGCCCATGATGATGGCGTCGGCGGCGTTGAGGCTTGCCCACGCGGCTTCGGGCAGGCTGCCTTCGGCGTCGATGGCGACGAGATCAGCGCCCGCGCCCTTGGCGACGGCCTCGGCGAGGCGCTGGGTGTGGCCGTAGCCGGAGTGGAAGACGACGACGATCTTGGACATGGTGGGGTTCCTTCTCTCTGGGGTTGGGGTGTGCAATGGGAAATCAGGGGGCGAGGTCGAAGACCAGCACTTCGGCATCCTCGCCGCCGGTGAGGGCCAGGCTGGCCTCGCCGGAGAGCAGCGCGGCGTCGCCGCCAGCGAGCGCCTCGCCATTCACCGTCAGCCGACCACGCACCAGATGCACGTAGGCCTTGCGGGCCGGGTCGAGGGCCAGCGTGGCGGCCTCGGCGCCGTCGAACAGCCCGGCATACAGGCGCGCGTCGGCGTGGATGGTCACCGAGCCGTCGGCACCGTCGGGCGAGGCCACCAGACGCAACTGGCCGCGCTTGTCGGCGTTGGCGAAGCGCTTCTGCTCGTAGCCGGGGTCGATGCCGGCCTGGCTCGGCTCGATCCAGATCTGCAGGAAGTGGGTCTGGCGGTCGGCGGCGTGGTTGAACTCGCTATGGCGCACCCCGCGCCCGGCGCTCATGCGCTGGACTTCGCCCGGGGTGATCGCGGTGCCGTTGCCCATGCTGTCCTTGTGGGCCAGCTCGCCTTCGAGCACGTAGCTGATGATCTCCATGTCCCGATGGCCGTGGGTGCCGAAGCCGGTGCCGGGGGCGATGCGGTCTTCGTTGATGACCAGCAGGTTGCCCCAGCCCGTCCAGGCCGGGTCGTAGTAGCCGGCGAAGCTGAAAGAGTGGTGGCTGGTCAGCCAGCCGTGGTGGGCGTGGCCTCGGTCGTGGGAGCGGCGGATGGTCAGCATGGCGTTTCCTCCTGTTGATGGGGCCATTGTGGCGGCCCGCGCTGCCGTCGCGGTGCAGGGACTTTGATGGCATCATTCAAAATATCTGAACGATCAAGCCACCCATGCCCCAAAACCCACCCACCCCGCGGGACGTCCTCACCCCCGAGGCCTTCGCCCTGCTCCAGCGCATCGCCGACACCGGCAGCTTTGCCGCCGCCGCCCGCACGGTGGGCATGGTGCCCAGCGCCCTCACCTACCGGGTGCGCCAGATCGAGGACGCGCTGGATGTGCTGCTGTTCGACCGCAGCTCGCGCCAGGCCCGGCTCACCGAGGCCGGCCACGAACTGCTGCGCGAAGGCGGCCGGCTGCTGGGTGAGATCGACGCGGTGGCCAACCGGGTGCGTCGCGTGGCCACCGGCTGGGAGCCCCAGTTCACCGTGGCGGTGGACGGGGTGATCAACCGCAGCACGCTGCTGGAGCTGTGCGCGCGCTTTCTGGCGATGGCGCCGCCCACCCGCCTGCGCCTGCGCGACGAAGTGCTCTCCGGCACGCTGGAGGCGCTCACCTCCGGCCAGGCCGATCTGGCCCTCGGGCTGGTCGTCACCGCCCCGCCGGCGCCGGATCTGCTCACCCGCCCGATGGGCGAGCTGCGCTTCATCTTCGCGGTGGCGCCCCACCACCCGCTCGCCCAGTCGACCGAGCCCATCAGCGACGCGGCGCTGCGCGCCCATCGCGCCGTGGCGGTGGCCGATTCCACCCAGCGCGGCGGCGGCGTCACCTACGGGCTGCTCGAAGGCCAGGACGTATTCACCGTGCCCGATCTGCCCACCAAGCTCGACGCCCAGCTGCGCGGCCTGGGCGCCGGCTTTCTGCCCGAGTGCATGGCCCGCCCCTTCCTCGACAGCGGCCGGCTGGTGGAGCGCCCGGTCGAGCGCCAGACCCGCGCCTTCCAGCTGAGCTACGCGTGGCGCAAGTCCAAGGCGCCGGGCAAGGCCATCCAATGGTGGCTGGAACAGCTGGACAACCCCGTCACCCGGGAAGCCCTGCTCACCCGCGGGCGCAGCGCATGAAGACCATCGACGCCCTGGCCCGCGGGCTGGAGGTGCTGCGCAGCTTGGAGGAGCGCCGCGGCCAGTCGCTGGCCGAGCTGCACCGGGCCACCGGCATCCCCAAACCCAGCCTGCTGCGCATCCTCGACACGCTGGAGCAAGGCGGCTTCGCGTGGCGCGCCATCGGCGACGGGCGCTACCGGCGGCGGGTGTCGCTGATCTTCCGGCCGGGCATCGACGACGAGCTGCTGCGCATCGGCGAGATTGCCGCGCCCTTCCTTGAGGCCCTGCGCCGCAAGGTGATCTGGCCGTCGGACGTGCTGGTGCATCGCAACTTCCGGATGGAGATCGTCGAAACCTCACGCCGCCAGAGCCACCTCAACGTGGCGGTGTACGCCATCGGCTTCCGGGTCGAAATGTTCCTGTCGGCGCCCGGGCGGGCCTATCTCGCTTTCTGCAGCGACGCCGAGCGCGCCGCCGTGCTGACCGACGCCGCCGCCAACCCGCCGCTGCTGGTGCGCGCCCGCCAGGTGCTGGCCGGCGAGCTGCCGGCGATCCTCGACGAGACACGGCGCCTCGGCTACGCCTCCCGCGATCCGCTCTTCGGCGGCGACGGCGAGAAGGAGATGAACGTGTCCGACGACGGCATCGACGCCATCGCCGTGCCGGCCATGCACGACGGCAAAGTGCTCGCCACCATGAACCTGGTGTGGCCGCGCAAGTACCGGCTGAAGGCGCAGATCGTCCGCAACCATCTGGCCGACCTGCAGGAAACCGCCGCCGCCATCGCCGCCGCGGCAGCCGAGGCCGAAACGGAGAAACGTTCCACTGAGTGAAACGGGCGTCACCTGGAACTGCAAATCTCGAGATACCGTGCAAGTATCGCGATACCCGACGAGCCCCATCAGCCCGCCGGCAAAACAACAGCCAGGAGATACCCGATGAAAACCCTTCCGCCGCTTCTCGCGAAGCTGTGCCTGCCCGCCCTCGCCCTGCCGCTGGCCTTTACCGCCAGCGCCGCCGAGCCCGCCAAGCGCCCCAACATCCTGCTCATCGTCGCCGACGATCTGGGCTACACCGACCTCGGCGCCTACGGGGCCGAGATCGCCACGCCCAACCTCGACCAGCTCGCCAGCACCGGCGTGAAGATGACCAGCTTCTACGCCTCGCCCTTCTGCTCGCCCACCCGGGCGATGCTGATGTCGGGCAGCGACAACCACCTGGTGGGTTTTGGCGACATGGCCGAGCTCATCACGCCGGAACAAAAGGGCAAGCCCGGCTACGAGGGCAACCTCAACGAGCGCGTGGTGCCCATGGCCCAGGTGCTGAAGGACGCCGGCTACCGCACCGCCATGGCCGGCAAGTGGCACCTGGGCGTGGCCGAGCAGTTCAGCCCGGCGGCGCGGGGTTTCGAGCAGTCGTACGCGATGGTGATGGGCGGCGCCAGCCACTGGGGCGACCAGACCGGCATCGTGGCGATGGACCCGGCCAAGCCGCCCAAGGCCATCTACCGCGAGAACGGCAAGGCCATCGACATCCCCCGCGACGGCTTCTATTCGTCCGAGGCCTTCACCGACAAGCTGCTCGAGTACATCCGTAACGGCGAAGGCTCCGGCAAGCCTTTCTTCGGCTACCTCGCCTTCACCGCGCCCCACTGGCCGCTGCACGCGCCGGACGCCGACATCGCCAGGTACGAAGGCCGCTACAAGGAAGGCTACGACAAGCTCCGCAAGGAACGCATCGAGCGCATGAAGAAGCTCGGCCTCATCGCCGCCGACACGCCGGTGTATGAAGGCCACCCCAACTGGCCGAAGTGGGACAGCCTGACCCCGGCCCAGAAGGAATCCGAAGCCCGCCGGATGACGGTTTACGCCGCGATGATCGAGAACATGGACCGCCAGATCGGCCGCGTCCTCGCCTACCTCAAGGAGCGCGGCGAGCTCGACAACACCTTCGTGTTCTTCATGTCCGACAACGGCGCCGACGGCAACTCGGTGTATGACGTGGGCCGCACCCGCGAGTGGATCCACAAGGACATGGACAACAGCACCGCCAACATCGGCAAGCCCGGCTCCTTCATCGAATACGGCCCCGGCTGGGCCCAGGTGGGCATGAGCCCCTTCAAGCTCTACAAGTCGTTCATGTACGAAGGCGGCATCTCGGTGCCGGCCATCGCCTGGGGCCCCGGCATCCACGGCGGCAGCGTGAAGCGCGAGTTTGCCCACGTGATGGACGTCGCCCCGACGATCTTTGAGCTCGCCGGCGCCAGGCACCCGGGTACCGAGTACAACGGCCGCGAAGTGCTGCCCCTGCGCGGCAAGTCGATGCTGCCCTACCTGCAGGGCAAGGCCAAACAGGTGCGCGGCAAGGACGACGCGGTGGGCTGGGAGCTCGGCGGCCGCAAGGCGCTGCGCAAGGGCGACTGGAAGATCGTCTATGCCAACCAGCCCTGGGGCACCGGCGACTGGGAGCTCTACAACATCGCCCGCGACCGCACCGAGAGCCGCAACCTCGCCGCCAGCCAGCCCGCGAAGCTGAAGGAAATGCTTGCCGAGTGGAAGCGCTACGTGGCCGAGACCGGCACCCTCGAGATCGACAACCTCGCCAACCGCCCCGGCTACAGCAACGGCGCCAAGTACTACGAGGATCTGGAGATCGAGGTGAACATGAAGCCCCGCAGCGCGGCCCCCGCCACCAACTGAGCACCTCCGAATGCGCGGCCTCCTGGGCATCCTCGCCGCCCTGGCCACCCTCCCCTCCCTTGCGGGGGCGGCGACGCCCCCAGGAGCGCCGCGCGCCCACTACGTGGCCGACACCCAGTGCGCCGCCTGCCACCCCCGGCAGGCGGCCGCCTGGAAGGATTCCAAGCACGCGCTGGCCATGCAGCCCGCCACCCCGGCCACGGTGCAGGGCGACTTCAACGACACACGCTTCAGTGCCCCCGGCGAGACCGCCCGCTTCTTCCGCCGGGATTCGCGCCTCTTCATCAACACCATCGGTGCCGACGGCAAGGCGGCGGACTTTCCGGTGAGTCACGCCTTCGGCCTGCGCCCGCTCCAGCAGGTGCTGATCCCCCAGCCCGGCGGACGCCTGCAGGCCTTCACCGTCGCCTGGGACACCCAACGGAAACGCTGGTATTCGCTCCACCCGGAAGGCGCCCAGCCGCCGGGCTCGCCGCTCCACTGGAGCGGCCGCTTCCAAAACTGGAACCTGATGTGCGGCGAGTGCCACACCACCGCCTACCGCAAGGCCTACGACGACACCACCGACAGCTACCGCAGCACCTGGGCCATCGGCCACGTGGGCTGCCAGGCCTGCCACGGGCCGGGCAAGGATCACGCCGACAGCGCCCGCCAGCCGGGGAAGAAGCCCACCGCCACGCCGATACCGACGCCCAATGGCGCCCTCGCCAGCGCCCACGGCCAGGTGGACCAGTGCGCCACCTGCCACGCCCGGCGCACCCGCATCGTGGAAGAAGCCGCCCCCGGCAAGCCGCTCTTCGACAGCTTCATCCCCGACACCCTGCGCGCGGGCCTCTACCACCCGGACGGGCAGCAGCTCGACGAGGTGTTCGAGTACGGCGGCTTCCGCCAGAGCCGCATGTACCAGGCCGGCGTGGCCTGCGCCGACTGCCACGAGCCCCACGGCGGCAGCTTGCGCGCCAGCGGCAACGCCCTGTGCGTGCGCTGCCACAGCCCCGCGCCCGACCCGCGCTTCCCCGGCCTGCAGGCCAAGCACTACGACGCCCCGGCCCACCACGGCCACGC